>JAVVFK010000149.1:0-6093 GCA_032251015.1 Elusimicrobiales bacterium | reverse complement strand
GCTCTTGCCGGGAACGCGCTGGGCGGTTATGCCGTCGTAGAGAACGGCGCGCGCCAGCACGGAGGCGTCGACATAGCCCTGTCCCATTTCTCCCGCGAGGCTCAGGGGCCGGCGGTTGACGGTCAGCAGCGCTCCGCCCGAACTGGCCGCGTAGGTCCCGTCCCCGCCGAAAGCGGCAGAGAACGGGTAGGTGCCGGAAGAAGCCGGGGCGGTAAAAGAGTAAGAGGCCAGTCCTGATGCGTCGGTCGCCGCGGTTTCGGTCGAGCCCTGGAAGTAGAAGTTTATGACGGCGCCTTCCACCGGGACCCCCCCGTCCATCAGCGTGGCCTGGGCGGTGAATCCCGCCTGTGCCAGAGCGGAGGCCGCCGGTACGGAAAGGCTCGTCACGCGCAGCCCGACTCCTACGCGGCTCGAAGCGAAGCGCGGACCGTATACGGGGCCCCCGGCGTAGGAAGCGGTGTAATCGTAGAAGTCCACCTCGATGGGCGCCGTGAATACCGTAGTGGCCAGGCCGGACGCGTTAGTGACGGCGGTAAGTGTGGACCCTTCGAAATAGAACGATACCGTGGCCCCGGCTATGGGCAGTTCGGTATAGAAATCCTTAAGAGTGGCCCGGGCCGTGAATTCGGCTCCGGAGTTGGCGTTGACGTCCTCCGTTATCAGGGA
Source organism: Elusimicrobiales bacterium (assembly GCA_032251015.1). GTDB lineage: Bacteria > Elusimicrobiota > Elusimicrobia > Elusimicrobiales > UBA9959 > UBA2231. Next base: position 5,427 of record JAVVFK010000149.1, on the reverse strand, counting down.
GGTCGCGCGCTGGGCCGCCGTAAGGGTTCCGGTAGAGGAGGACTGCGAGTAGGTCCCGTCCGACTCGAACGAAACGCCGTATACGTATGTCCCGGTGGCAGCGGGCGTTTCAAAAGCGGCGGAGGCATATCCCAGGATATCCGTTACGGCCGTCTGCGTGGAGCCGTCGAAGTAGAACGAGAGGGTCTTCCCCTGAAGTTGAGAGCCGTCCGGCGTCCAGGAAAGCCTTGCGCGGGCCTGGAACGACTCCGGAGGCTCTCCCATTACGCCGCTGGCCGTGCCGTTCACCGCGGAGCCCAGGAGCGAAGTGCGGGAGTCCAGAATTATAGTGTCGGCGTACTGCTGCGTGTTGCCGGCGTTATCGGTAACCTTGAAATAGACCTGTTTGCTCCCGTCGCCGGGCGACAGGGTCCAGGTTGTGGTCGGCTGCGGCAGTTCCGGGGCGCTTTCAGCCCCCCCCAGGTTCCTGTAGGACAGTTCCCTGACGCCCGACTCGGAGTCCGAGTAGGAGAGCGACAGGACGACGTCTGCGGAGGGCGTGTGGGTGTCGCCGGAGTTTATGACGACGCTTCCCGAGGGTTTGGTCAGGTCTATCCTGTAGACCCCCGAATTGGAGTACCCGGTATTGCCGGCCGTATCCTCTACCTCGGTATGAAGGTACCATTGCCCCGCGCTTCCGATCGCGAAGGAGTCCGCGCCGTTGTCCTGGTCTGAAACGGAGTAATCCCAGGCCTGCCAGCCGGTCGCCGGCCTGTCAGGGGAGGTCGTCCAGCGGTATCTCGCCCTATGCAGCTTGGATCCCCCGTCGTCTGCGAATGAAACCAGGACGGAAAACCCCGAGTTCGTCCACGGGCTGGATGAGGGGCTGAACCCGGACACCGAAGGGGCGTTCTTGTCGTACCAGTAAGGACCGTAGGTCCGGTAGTCGGGCAGGGCGATGTCGTCGCCGTTATGGGACTTAACGTGAAGATAGTAGTTGCCGGTGAAGAAATCCGACTTCGACATCGAGCCCGAGGACCACGGCGTTTCAGCCCCGCTCCAGGCTTGGGTGGGCTGCTGTGTCCAGGCATAGCGGTAGTAGGCCACGCCGTTGGGGCCGAACCCGGCCGAGTTGTTGCAATTTATCGCAGCCGCGAGCCAGGTCCCGGTGGACTTATCGCAGCTGACGTCCGGTTCCACCGGGAGGGTGTATCTCATCACCGCGGCGGACTGGCCCGTGCCGGAGGAATTATGGCCGGCTATCGCCCTGGAGTAGGGCGTGTTGGGATTCAGCCCGGTCTCCGTCCATTCCGGCACGTCGGATCCCACGGAACCTTTCAGCACGCCGGAAGAGTCGAAGACGCTGAATCCCTCCTCCTGGTACTGGCCGGAGGAATTGTCCGTCCAGAGCCATTTTATGGAGTTCTGCGACTGCGCGTGCCCGTGCGGCGCGACCGGGGCCAGCGGCGGGGAGATATAGGACAGCGTTACGCTCGCGACCGAAGCGGTGTAGCGCGGGTCCAGCGTGGCGAAGCCGAGGCGGTACTGGGCGTAGCGTCCGTATATGTCCGGGCTCCCCCCGTTGGATACCTGGGTGAACGTGGCCAGTTCGATATCGGAATTGTGGGCGCGCAATTGAAGGGTGACGGACGAGTCCTGCGGGACCGAGTCGAGCCAGTCGGCCTGCGAATAAAGAGTACCGTCCGCGCCGCTGTCGTGCGTCTGCGAAAGGAAGTTTCCCGCCTGAAAGCGGCGGCCCTGCCCGCCGCCTACCGATCCCATATAGGGTTCGGGGGCGGAATAAGGCCTGACCGCGACTTTGTCGAAAACGAACTCCTCCAGGGCCGCCCCGGAGGAGGACGCCTCAAGGTACAAGTAGGGGCTGTTGAAAGATAGCGTGTTCGCGGCGGAATATATCTCGGTGCCGTCCAGGAGGACGGTAACGGAAGACGCGGTGATGATAAAATTCACTTCGTGCGTGCCGGCGCTGATAGCGCCCGAAGTCAGCGTGCTCTTGGACCCGTAGTCACTTCGCTCCAGGTGGTAGGAGGCGCCCGAAGCGGTGTGATGTACGGCCAATCTCAGCCAGTCGTCCTGATCGTAGGAATAAGTGTAGATGGACGGGCAGAGCGCGAAGCTGGACCAGGAGTCGCCGGAGGCGCGTGCGACGACTTCCGCGCTATAGCTCCTGCCCGCCGCGAAGGCGTAAGGGCTGGCGCTGCGCAGACCGTAATAGCGCGTGCCGAGCGGGCTGCCGAAAAGAAAGCGCAGCCTGCCGGACTGTATGTCGCGAAGCGAGCCGGCCGCCGGTGCCGCGGATTGTATGCCGGACCAGGTGGAGGTGCTCGGAGAGGACCCGTCCGGCGCGGTAAAATAGTCGCCCATGACGAAGGTGCCTGTCAGCGACGACGCGGCGGACGCGGAAGCGTTGCCGGAATAAAGATAGACCGGATTTGTGCCCTGGGAAACTTTGGGATGCCTGACCCATATCCTGGTCGCCGCGGTGTTCAGCCCGGACTCTATATAATAGGGTATGGATAGCGCGATCCCGGCGGCGGCCGCGGTGGTAAAGCGTATATCCGAACCGTCGGCCTTCATCCTTCCGGACGATATTGCGTCCTGGGTGTCGACCGTGATGACCGCCGGGTAGTCCAGAAGCGCGCCCGGGTTGTTAGAGCCGATCTCCAGGGGCAGCCGGTAGCTCCAGCCCGGGTTGAACCAGACGTCGTCACCGGGCGAGGCCAGACCGGAAGTCCTGCCGTAATAGTCCAGTTCTACCGTGGAGCCGGAGGCATATGTGGCATTATGCGAGCCGGCGGTGAACTGGCCTTCAGTGTTTTCTGTGTAGGAAGTTTGCCCGGCAAGATTGCCGGCCAGCAGCAGGAGGGGCAGGAGTACAAATAACTTTTTTCGTGTCATAACCGGCCGCCGGAACGTCGCGAGCCGGATTCCCGTGCCCCGCGCCTTCTTAAGTATATCTTAATGCCGGCCGGTGCACAATCATCGGATAATCAATGAATAATCAATGAATACTCAATAAAAATTGTGCCGGATCGCAATCCCTAAGCGGGTCACCCCAGGAGTTTCTTGATCTTCCCCAGGAAAATGTCCGGCTTGATGGGTTTGGTGAAGTAAAGATCGATGTCTTCCAGGTACGCCGCCAGCTGGTCGCTCTCCGAATCGCGTATCGTGTTCATCACTATGCGCATCCTGCGGAATTTCTTCCGGGACCTCACTTCCTTGAGCAGTTCCAGTCCGGTCTTGTCCGGAAGATTCCAGTCCAGGATCATCAGGTCCGGGGTCAGCATCTCCAGCAGCTTGAGGGCGTCTTTGGCCGTGCCTGCCGACAGCGTCCCGTAGCCTTCCGGCTCCAACAACTGTATCATTATGTTGACATAATCCTGTTCGTCATCGACTATCAGTATTTTTTTCATCGGTTCTCCCCGGGCAGGAGCGGAAGTTCGAAGCCCAGCATACTGCCCCCGGCGGAACTTTGCGCGAAGACGCGCCCGCCATGCGCTTCCACTATGCTCTTTACGATGTAGAGGCCCAGCCCCGTACCCTTGGGCCCCGGCGATCTGCCGCGGCTTCCCGGGGCCTGGTAAAATTTAACGAAAAGGTTCTTCAGTTCTTTTTCGGGTATGCCTCCCCCTGTATCCGCCACCGTGACTCGCAGCGCCCCTTTCCGGCCGCCGGTGGAAGTATTCGCGTCCGGCACATTCATGGCCTTCAGAACGACGCTTCCTCCGGCCGGGGTGAACTTCAGCGCGTTGGAAATAAGGTTCGTCAGCACCTGGGTGATGCGCTCCTCGTCGAGAAGAACCTGCGGCAGCCGCGGCGGGAGTTCCGCCTTCAGGTTAACGCCGGAACGTTTCGCGCGTTCGTCGAAAAGCCTGATCGCGGCCTCCACGACCGGCTCTATCGTCCCCGGTCTTCTCGATACTTCGAACCGTCCCTTCTCTATTTTCGACGCGTCCAGCAGGTCCGTTATGAATCGCAGCAGTCTGCCTGAATTCTGTTTCACGAAAGATATGTTCTCCAGGAACCTGGGGATCCTGGCGGCCCAGGAGTCGGGCCGCTTCGCCGCCTGCGCTACTTCGTATTCCATAAGGTCGAGGTACGATTCTATGGCACCCAGGGGTGACTTCAGCTCGTGTGTCACCGAGGAGACGAAATCCTTCTTAAGTTCGTCGAGTTCCCTCAGCCGGGAGACCATCAGGTTGAAACCCCTGTTGAGCATGCCGATCTCGTCCTTCCTGGCCGTATCCGGCATGACCCGCGTAAGGTCCCCCTCGCCGGTGGCGGCGAAGGCGGCTACCAATTCCCGCACCGGTCTCACCATGCGGGAGGATACCCAGAACGCCAGCAGCGTGGCCGCCAGGATGACGGCGAGTCCGGATTTGAGAAGGTTCAGGAGAACTTCTTTCAGCGCCCGGTCTATCTTCTCCGACACATTCGTCCCGGAATACCCTACGACCACGTCGTATCTCTTTCCTTTCAGGGACACACTGTCCCTTGAGTAAAGTATACCGGCCTTCCGTTCGGGAGCCACCGGTTTTCTTACCATCAGTTTGTCGGAGAAAGCCCGGACTCTTTCGCCGCCGCTCGAAAGAGGGAGCTGCCGGGGAGACAATTCCCTGTCCGTGTGAGCCAGTATGTGGGTGCCGTCGGAAACATAAGCGGTCTCAAGCTCCGGTATGGCGTGTCTGAGGCCCTCGGTGTAGGAGATAAGGAACTGCTCGTCGCCGGTCGCCATGGTCTCCTCCGTTACCTTTACGAGCGTTTCGAGGAGGGCTTCCCTGGAATCCAGGTACTGCCGCTGCAGGAGGGCCTTTTGGGAGTTATAAACTATGCTGCCGAACGTCAGCAGGGCGGCGATGAGCACCGCGTTAATGGCCAGCGCGAGTTTATATCTGATGCTCATATTGCGACAGGCGGAAGCCCTCGGCCCTGAGGTTTTCTATCCTGACGGGCGAGCCGGTTATCTTGCGTCGGATATTCGTAACGAGCTGATGAAGGACGTGGGATATCTCCCTGGAGGAAGCGGCGTCGGGCCAGATGGCGTCCCGGAAATCCTCGTAAGTCGCCACGGCCCCGTTCTTCTGTAAAAGCAGGAGGAGGACCCGGAATTCCGCCTTGGTAAGTCTAAGTGTCCTCCTGGCGCCGCCAGACTCCTTCAGGGAGCAGTTCCTTCGGGGATAATCCATTACTATGGCCGCCCCGGGAGAGGAATATATCTTTTTGCCCCGGACGATCTTCCTCGAGAAGACCCTGACCAGCGCCTTAATCTGCTCCGCCAGTATCCTGGGTCTGACTGGTTTCTGGACCACGTCGTGGGCGCCCAGTTCCAGGAGGCGTACGACGCGCTCGGGGACCTCCCCCGCTTCGGTAATAACCAGCAGGACCCTGGACGACAGGAGGGATGAAAGTTTCTTCACCGCTTCTTCG
>JAVVFK010000148.1:0-6094 GCA_032251015.1 Elusimicrobiales bacterium | reverse complement strand
GGCCTGACTTCGGCGGGGGCCGTTCTTCTGGCGGCGGGCTTTCTCATGCCGGGCAGGGCCGGCGCCGTTTCTTTCCGGCTCGGGGAAGGCGGCGCGGCGCTGCTCAGCGCCTTCGGGCGCGCTTCGGCGATAGTTTCCTCGGGAGCCGCCGGCGAAGACCTTACGGGCGCCGCGCTGGCGTCGGGCTTCGTGCTGCCGCGCGTCGCGCTGCTTACGTGCGGCGAACCGGGCTGCGCGGAAGGGGTGGAGGAACTCTCCGGCGCGGCCGCGCTGAGTACCGTATACCTCCCGCTCTGGAGTTCGGGGGAGGTCGTCGGGGCCGCCTCCGGCGCCGGCGCCGCACCGGCCCCGGTGTGGCCCGGCGACGTTTTCAGCGAAGGGGGCTATGAGGTCCGCGCGTCGTGGCCCCCCGGACAGGAGGGTTATTCCGCGCCGGGCGACAGGCTCGCGTACCGTTTCGACCTGCCGGGCGGGAGTTTTACCGCCGGGCCGGGGGGAACCCTGGATGGCCAAAAATAGTATCATATGGTCCGGGCTTCCTATGAAAAAAATAAAAAGCGTCCTGCTTTTCTATAACTCCAAGCGGAAAAAGACCGCCGATTTCGCGGACCGGACCGCCGGTATCCTCGCCTCCAGGAAGGTGAGCGTCGCTTCGGTCTGCGTGAACGAGCCCTGCTCCATCCCGTCCCGGGCCGACGCCGCGATAAGCGTGGGCGGCGACGGCACGGCGCTTTTTTCGGCCAGGCATATCGTCGATAAAGGTATGCCGCTGCTGGGTATAAACGCCGGCGGTCTGGGCTTCCTGAGCGGCCTGGAACCGCGCGATCTGGAGGCCGGGCTCGGCGAGTTCCTGGCGGGCCGCTTCGAGGTAAAGCCCCGGAGCCTGCTCAGCGTCGAGGTGCGCCGGGGCGGCCGGAGGGTATTCGGCCCCCAGCCGGCGCTAAACGACTGCGTGCTGCGCGCTTCCGAGGCCCGCGCCTTCACCCTCGAGGTCTCCTGCGGACGGGAATTCCTTTCCTCCTATTTCGGCGACGGCATGATAATTTCCACGCCCACCGGGTCGACCGCCTACAGCCTCGCCGCTATGGGCCCCATCGCGCACCCCAGCCTGGACGTTTTTATAATAAATCCCATCTGCCCGCACACTTTGACCCACAGGCCTATGGTGGTCCCGGCGTCCAAGCCGGTCACACTGAAGGCCGGCGGCGTCCGGGCGCCCATGAACATAGACCTCTGCCTCGACGGGCAGGAGAGTTTCCACCTCAGCGACGGCGACGATGTCATAGTCAGGCGTCATCCCCGCCCGCTGTGCCTGCTGGTCCCGCCGGATTTCTCGTGGTTCGAGGTGCTGCGCCGCAAGCTCAGCTGGGGGGAACGCTAGTGCTGGAGCGGCTCCGCATCCGCAATTTCGCGCTGATAGACGAGCTGGAACTGGATTTCCGGCCGGGTCTTAATGTCCTGACCGGAGAGACCGGCGCCGGCAAGTCCATACTTGTTTCCGCCCTGGGTTTCCTGCTCGGCCAGCGGTCCAGTTCCGAACTGGTGCGTTCCGGCGCAAGGCTGCTCGAGGTGGAGGGGGTTTTTTCCGCCTCCGCGAAAAAGACCGTCTTCAGGCGGGAACTGGACCTCAAGGGCCGCACGCGGGCTTTCCTGGACGGCCGGCAGGTCCCAGTCTCCGCGCTGGCCGACGCCGGCTCGGGTCTCGTCGATTTCCACGGACAGCACGATCACCAGAGCCTGCTGCGGGCCGACGAGCAGCGCGCGCTGCTGGACCGCTTCGGCCGCCTGGAGAAGGACGCGGCCGCCGTTGGCAAGGCCTGGGAGTCCATGTCCGACGCCGAGGCCAGGCTGGGCGCCGCCAGGATGAGCGAGGACGAGCGCGAACGCTTTCTGGATCTGGCGCGGTACCAGCTGGCCGAGATAGAGTCCGCGGCGATAAAGGAGGGGGAGGAGGAGGAACTTCAGTCCTCTTACCCCCGGCTCAAGAATTCGGACAAGATAGCCCGGCTTTCCGGCGAGGCCTACGACACCCTTTTCTCGGAAGAGGGTTCCGCCGTGGAACTGGTCTCCAAAGCGGCCGCCAGGCTGGCCGAGCTGGCCGATCTGGACCCGGCGCTGTCCTCTCTTTCGGATACGCTCTCTTCGGCTCGCATCTCGCTGGAGGACGCCGCCTCAGAACTCCGCTCGTACCGTGACGCCGCAGGCTCCGACCCCGCCAGGCTGGAGGAAGTGATAGCCAGGCTCGAGAAGATCTCCGCGCTCAAAAAGAAATACGGCGCGGGCCTGCCGGAGATCGAAGCGAAGGCGGAGGAACTGCGGGCCAGGATAGACGGCCTCGAGAACGCCGGAGCCAACGAGTCCGCGCTCGCCTCCGCGCTGGAAAAAGCCCGGGCCCGCTTCTCGGCCCTGGCCTCGGAACTGCACGCCGGCCGGCTGGCCGCGGCCAAAAAAATTTCGAAAGCCGTGGAGGGGGAACTGGGCGGACTCGGCTTCGCGCAGGTCCGTTTCTCCGTCTCCGTCGAGGCCGACGAATCCTCCCCGTGCAGGAGCGGCATCGACTCGGTGGAGTTCCTTTTCTGCCCCAACCCCGGCGAGCCGCCGCGGCCGCTGCGCAGCACCGCCTCCGGCGGGGAACTCTCGCGCGTGATGCTCGGGCTCAAGACCGTCCTGGCCGGCGCCGACAGGGTCCCGGTCATGGTCTTCGACGAGGTGGATACCGGCGTGGGCGCGGTCGTGGGCAGGCTGGTCGGCGGCAAGCTCGCCCGGCTGGCCGCGGGCAAGCAGGTCTTCTGCGTGACCCACCTGCCGCAGGTGGCCGCTTTCGGCGGCGCGCATTTCTTCGTCGAAAAGACCGTCAAGGGAGGGTCCTCTTCCGTCGGCGTGCGCCTTCTGGACGTTCCCGGGCGGGAAGCGGAGATAGCCCGCATGCTGGGGGGGAAGCGGCGGTCCACGGACCTGGGCCTCGAGCACGCCCGCGAGCTGCTGGCCGAGTCGGCGAAATAGGAGAACATAATGGAGATCAGGACCAGATTCGCGCCCAGCCCCACCGGCTACATGCACATAGGCAACCTGCGCACGGCCCTCTACGCCTGGCTGCACGCGCGCCGGAACGGCGGCAAATTCATCCTGCGGATAGAGGACACGGACCAGGCGCGGCTGGTAGAGGACAGCGTGAAGGTCATCTATGAGAGCCTGCGGGTCACGGGCCTCGACCACGACGAGGGTCCGGACAAGGGCGGGCCCGCCGGGCCTTATATTCAGAGCGAGCGCAGGCATATCTACCGGGAGTACGCCGACAAACTGCTGGCCTCCGGCCGCGCCTATCGCTGCTTCTGCGACAAGACGGAGAAACAGGAGGAGCCGCGGCAGGGAGAGGAACAGGACGGGCCGATACTGGGCTACGACGGCCGTTGTTCCCGCCTGTCCGAGTCGGAGATAAAGGCGAACCTGGAGAAAGGTCTGCCGTTCGTAGTGCGCCAGCGCATAGAGAAGGACGGCTCTACCTCTTTCAGGGACTTCATCTACGGCGATATATCCGTCGAGAATAAACAGCTCGACGACCAGATCCTTCTTAAACGGGACGGGTTCCCGACCTATAATTTCGCCAACGTGGTGGACGACCACCTGATGGGGATCACCCACGTCATGCGCGGATGCGAATATCTTTCCTCCACGCCGAAATACGTCCTTCTCTACAAGGCCTTCGGTTGGGAGTGCCCGGAGCATATACACCTGCCGCATATCCTTGGCCCGAGCGGAAAAAAACTCTCAAAGCGAGAAGGCAGCGTGGCTCTTTCCGATTTCCTGGACAAAGGCTATCTGCCGGAGGCGGTGCTCAATTACATCGCCCTGCTGGGCTGGAACCCAGGTACCGAACAGGAGTATTTCACCATACCGGACCTGGTAAAGACCTTCGACGTCGCCCGCATCGGGAAAGCCCCGGCCACATTCGACGAGGCGAAACTGGCCTGGCTCAACGGCCAGCATATCAAGGCCCTGCCGCCGGAAAAGGCGCATGAGCTGTTCTCTAAATTCTACCCGGCGGAACTCGCCGGCCGGACCGACCTCGCCAGGCTCAGCGCCCACATACAGGGTAAGGTGGAGAAGCCTTGCGATATACCGGGAATGGTCTCTTTCCTCGCTAAACTCGACGAGTCCTATCCCGCGGAGCTCTTCGTCAACAAAAAGAACAAGACCACGCCCGAAAGCTGCCTCGCCACCCTCGGCGACCTGAGGACGCGTCTCGCCGGCCTGCCGGCCTGGGATCATCAGTCCATCCTGGCCGCGCTCACCGCCTACGCGGGAGAGAAAGGGCTCAAGACCGGGGCGGTGATGTGGCCCCTGCGCATAGCGCTGTCCGGCCAGGCCGTGACCCCCACCGGCGCGGTGGAGATAGCCGAACTGCTGGGCAGGGAAGAGGCCGTCCGCCGGCTCGACCTGGGTATGGACAGGCTGCGCGCCGGCTGAGCTCCCGGCCCCTGTAACAAATTCGCCACAACTTTGCCTTAAATCCTTAATTCAGGGCGTGTAGAATTATTCCATAAGCGCGGGAGGTCCCCGCGCCGCGTTATGAGATACTGGCTATATTCCGAAGGCAATATCATCGGCCCCTACACCCCGGCGGACCTGCTGGGCCTTCCCGCTTTCGGGCAGGGCAGCCTGGTCTGCGCCGAACATTCCAACGGCGAGGCGGCCGACGACTGGAAACCGGCCGAGCAGGTCGCCGAGATCTCCGCCGCGATGAGCGTGGGGGTGGGCGGCGTGATCGACGGCGGGGGGATAGCGGGATTCTACTCCATGGAGAGCGGCTACCCTTCCGGCGCGGGCCAGTACTACGATTACAAGTTCCAGGACGGCTCGTCCTACTCCAGCGCCCTCGAGGCCATCGATAGCGTGCTGGGCGCCTACAAGGAGGAGCCCTCTTCTCCGGCCCTGAAGCCGGAGGACGAGGACAGCGCCCTGCTCGACAAGTTCGACGTGCGTCTCTCCAAGATACAGGAAGAGCTGGAGGCCGCGCGCTGGGAGAAGAACCTGCTTCTCGAGAAGATGCGCCTCAAGGAGACCGAGGAGCGCAAGACCCGCGACCGCATGGCCGAGCTCGAAGCCAGGCTCAAGGACGCGCTCGACGGCCGCTTCCCCTCTTCGGCGGCCGCCGAAGCCTCCGCGCCCGCTCCGGCTGAGGCGCCGCCCGCCTCCCCGGAAACGGCTCCCGCCGCATCGGCGGGGGACACCATGCGGCATGGTGTCCCAGTACCCTCTGAGCCCGCTCCGGAAAAGGAAGAGGACCATCCCCGCCACGAGGAGATACTCGAGGAAACCCGCAAGGTAGAGGAATTTTCTAATAAAGAGTTGTCCTCGGCCGCGGAGGCGCCCGCGCGGCATGAGACGCCCCCGGAAGAGCGGGAGGAGGCTCCTCAGCAGGAGGCAAAGCCCTCCAAGCCGCTGAAATCCTTCAAGAGCCTGCAGCCTTCCCAGACCCTCAAAAGGAAGAATCTGCTGGGAGACGAGGACGAAGAGGCCGAAACCCCGGTCGGCAAGCGCAGCCTTAAAAGCCTCGGCTACGCCAAGGCGAAGAGAATACTCGGCGACGAGGCGGAGGAAGAAGCCCCGGCGTCCGGTCCCGGGCGTGCCGCGCCCCAGGAGCCCGCGGAACCTTCCGGCGCGCCCATCCCCGGTTCGGCCATGGTCTATGATTTCACGGTGGTGACCCCGCGGCACGGGGATTCCGCGCGGCACGGCGCGTCCGAGAAAGTCAATTTCAAGATACAGCCGATGGACGAGCCGCCGCCGTCGGGGGACACCATGCAGCATGGTGTCCCCGCCGCGCCCGTCCGCGCGGCGGCCCCGGCTCCCGCGCCCGTCCCGGCTCCCGCGCCGGAACCCGTCGCGGACCGGCAGCCTTTCAAGCCGGCGGAAACTTTCCAGAAAGAGCCGGTGCTTCCTTCTTTTACGCCCCCCAGGGCCGCCGCACCGCCGCCCGCGGCTTCCGCGGCCCAGGCGCCGTCGCCCGCGCCCGCTCCCGAGGCGGCGCCTATCGTTTTCAGCCCCGGCTCCCCGGCTGCGGAAGTAAAGCCCGCCCCGGCCGCGGCCAAGC
>JAVVFK010000147.1:0-6101 GCA_032251015.1 Elusimicrobiales bacterium | reverse complement strand
GATGATAGACCGCATGACGGAGAAGTTCCGCTCCGGCTACCGCGGCGGCGCTCCCGGCCCCGGCGTGGTGGCGGAGGCCATACTGAAGGCCGCGGAGGCACCCAGCCCCGCGCCGCGCTACGCCGTGCCGTTCAAAGCCGCCCTCATGGTCGCGGCCCGCCGCTTCGTCCCCGACCGGATCTTCGACCTCCTGCTGGACCGCGCACTCAACCCTCGCCCATAATTAGCAGTTAGAACAGGCTATTGACGATTAAAGCCGCAAGGTGTATAATTTAGCAGTCAGATGTTGTGATTGCTAGTTTTACGCCAGTTTCGTTGCCGGAGACCTTGATATGAGGGTGCTAAAACCAGAAGTAGCGCAGGACCGCAGGGACAAGATCCTTAACTGGGTGGTCTATAACTATGTCAGCACCGGCAAGCCGGTGAGTTCCGACCTCATCGCCTCTCACGGCGGCTTCAACGTCTCCAGCGCCACCATAAGGAACATATTAAAAGAACTGGAGGAGACGGGCTTCCTCTACCAGGCGCATACCTCCGGCGGCCGCATCCCTTCCGACAAGGGCTACCGCTCCTACGTGGACCATATCCTCCGCCTGCAGCGCCTGGCCGTAGGCGAGAAGGACCGGCTGGAGCAGGAGTACGAGCGCCGCAACGAGCAGCTCGACGCCTTTCTGCGCCATACCTCCAGGACCATAGCCGATATGTCCAAGTGGGCCGGCTTCGTCATCCCGGCCGATATAGAGGACGACGCCATCAAGCGGATGGACCTGGTCCGGCTCTCGGGCAAGAGCGTGCTGATGATCGTGTTCGTCCACTCCGGCATACTCAAGCACGTCCCCTTCGTTATGGAGACGCCGCTGGACAAGGCCGCGCTCAAGTCCCTCTCCGAAAGGCTCAACAAAGCCCTGTGCGACGTGCCGGTCAAGGACGTGACCGGCATAATCTGGAAGGATTTCCTCAACAGGGGCGACGCGCAGAAGGCGCAGAAAGAGCTTCTCAAGAAGATATACGATTATTTCTCCTCGATGAACAGGGAGGGGGATCCTTTCTACCTCGAGGGCGTCAGCCGTATCTTCGACAGCATGGAAGAGGCCGGCCTCGACGATATACGCGGCATCGCCCGCCTGCTGGAGGAGAAGGAGCGTTTCTCCCACATGCTGCGCGAGCGCCTGCGCGACTGCGTGGAGAAGCGGCGCAAACTGCCCGCGGCCCAGGCCGGCAGGGAGCTGGCGCATATCGTGGACATCACCATAGGTTCCGAGAACCACATCAGGGAATTCAATAATTTTAGCCTGGTCTCCTCGTCCTATTGTCTCAAGGATAAGGCCGTCGGGCTGGTCGGCATACTGGGCCACAAGCGCATGGAATACCCGAAGATGATAACGATAGTGGATTCGGTCAGTTCCATGGTCGAGGACATACTGTCCGAATGGGAAGCCCTGGCCGAAGAGGATTGAAACAATGAAGCACGGCAAGGATAAGAAAAAGGAAGAAGAACCCGAAGCGCAGCCCCAGGCCGCGGACGGCGGATGCCCCTGCGGGGAAGAGGCGGCGAAGGAAACGGCCGCGCCGGTCTCGAAAGAGAGCGAGTATTACGATCAACTGCTGCGGCTCAAGGCCGATTTTGAGAATTACCGCAAGCGGGTGGAGAAGGAAAAGCCCGAACTGGTCAAATGGGGCAAGGCCGAGATACTTTCGAAGCTCCTGCCGCTCTACGACCTGCTGTTGCAGGCGCACCTGCACATATCGAAGGTGCAGGAGAGCCCCGAGGGCCTCGCCCCGGCGCAGGCGGGCGAACTGATGAAGGGGCTGGAGATGATCTTCAAGGAGTTCTCCAAGACTTTCGAGGGGGAGGGGATAAGGCCCATGGAGACCGCGGGCAAGCCCTATGACCCGATGTCGGCGGAGATAATGGGGATGGTAGAGACGGGGGAGGAACAGGACGGCCTGGTAGTGGACGAGCTGCAGAAAGGATTTTACTACGGGGACAAGGTGCTGCGCCCCGCCAGGGTGAGGATAGGCAGGAAGAAGGCGGAAGCCAAGCCGGCGGCGGAAGAGCCCGCCGAAGGCGAACCGCCGCAGGGCGAGGACGGGTTCCCGAAAGGTGAGGACAGGTAAAGTTTAGTTACGGAGGAAAATTAATATGTCAAAAATAATAGGTATCGACCTTGGAACTTCCAACACCGCCGCGGCGGTCATGGAAGGCGGAAAAGTCACCATCATACCCTCGGCGGAGGGCACCAGCCTGGGCGGGAAGGCTTTCCCGTCCTACGTGGCCTTCGCCAAGGACGGCCAGATGCTGGTCGGCGAGCCGGCCCGCAGGCAGGCCGTGGCCAACCCCGACGGCACCGTCAGCGCCTTCAAGCGCAAGATGGGCGGCGAGCATAAGTACCAGGTCGCGGGCAAGGAATTCACCCCGCAGCAGCTCAGCGCCTTCCTGCTGCAGAAGGTCAAGCGCGACGCCGAGGCCTTCCTCGGCGACAAGGTGGAGAAGGCCGTCATCACCGTTCCGGCCTACTTCAACGACAATCAGCGCCAGGCCACCAAGGACGCCGGCACCATCGCCGGCCTCGAGGTGGTGCGCCTGGTCAACGAGCCCACCGCGGCGGCGCTGGCCTATGGCATAGACAAAGAGGGCCGCGACCAGAAGATCATGGTCTTCGACCTCGGCGGCGGCACGCTGGACGTCACCATCATGGAGCTCGGCAAGGAAGGCACCTTCGACGTGATCTCCACCTCGGGCGACACCCAGCTCGGCGGCACCGACATGGACAAGGCCCTGGTGGAATTCATCGCCGGCGAGTTCCGCAAGGACAACGGCATAGACCTGACCGCTGACCCGACGGCCATGCAGCGCATCAGGGAGGCCGCCGAGAAGGCCAAGATCGAGCTCTCCACCACGATGGAGACGGAGATAAACCTGCCGTTCATCTCGGCCGACGCCTCCGGTCCCAAGCACATGGCCCTCAAGCTGGGCCGCGCGCGCCTGGAGTCGCTGGTGGAATCCATCGTAAAGCGCTGCCAGAAGTCGATAGACACGGCCCTGGCCGACGCCAAGCTCAAGTCCTCTGACATACACCGCATCATCCTCGTCGGCGGCCCGACCCGCATGCCGATAGTACAGAAGTTCGTGGAGGAATTCGTCGGCAAGAAGATAGAGCGCGGCATAGACCCGATGGAATGCGTGGCCACCGGCGCCGCCGTGCAGGCGGCCGTGCTGACCGGCGACGTCAAGGACGTGCTGCTGCTCGACGTCACCCCGCTGTCGCTGGGAATAGAGACGCTGGGTTCGGTCATGACCAGGCTCATCGACAAGAACACCACCATCCCGGTCAAGAAGACGCAGGTCTTCTCCACCGCCGCCGACAGCCAGCCCGCCGTCACGATACACGTGCTGCAGGGCGAGCGCGCGATGGCCGGCGACAACGTTTCGCTGGGCAAGTTCGACCTCGACGGCATCCCGCCGGCCCCGCGCGGCGTGCCGCAGATCGAGGTGACCTTCGACATAGACGCCAACGGCATACTGCACGTTTCCGCCAAGGACCTGGGCACCGGCAAGGCGCAGCATATCACCATAAGCGCCTCCAGCAAACTGTCCAAGGAAGAGATAGACAAGTTCGTCAAGCAGGCCGAGGAGTTCGCCGATAAGGACAAGGAGTACAAGGCTAAGATCGAGACCAAGAACGAGGCCGACAGCGTGCTCTACATGACCGAGAAGGCGCTCAAGGACCATGGCGACAAGATAAGCCAGGAGGAACGCCTGGCGGTCGACCGCTCGATAAACGAACTTAAGGACGCGCTCAAGGGCGACGACCTGGAGAAGATAAAGGCGGCCAAGGACGAGTTGGTGAAGAACTCCCAGAAACTCGGCGAAGCCGTTTATAAGGCGTCGCAGCCCAAGGAGGGAGGCGGCCCCGGCGGCGGAGCCGAACAGCCCCAGGGCGGCCCGCAGGCCGCGCCCGGCGGCAAGGAAGACGTGGTGGACGCCGAGGTAGTGGACGAGAACAAGAAGTAAGGCTTGAGAAAGCGCGGGGAAATCGGGGACAGTATATTTAATTCCCCTTGCCCAGGGCAGTTCGCGTCGCTTAATGGGTGTGGAATTAAATATACTGTCCCCGATTTCCGCCGGCCGCCATATGGCGGCCCCGTTCGGCAGGATTTCAACTACAGCTTATGGCATCACAAAATTACTACCGCACTCTTGGCGTGACCCGCAACGCCACCGACGAGGAAATAAAGACGGCTTTCCGCAAGCTGGCGCTCAAGTACCACCCGGACCGCAATCCCGGCAACAAGGAGTCCGAGGCCAGTTTCAAGGAGATCGGGGAAGCCTACGAAGTGCTCTCTAAGCCGGACAAACGGCGCATATACGACCAGTTCGGCGCCGAGGGGCTCAAGGGCGGCGGCGCCCAGGGGTTCGGCGGATTCCAGAACGCGGACCTGGGCGACATCTTCGGCGACATCTTCGACAATTTCTTCCAGGGCGGCGGCGGAGGGGGGCGGCAGCGCTCCAGGCGCGGCGCCGACCTGAAATACACGGCCGAGCTCACGCTGGAGGACGCTTTCAGCGGCGTGAAGATCCCCGTGAGTTTCGACCGCAGCGAGGTCTGCGATACCTGCGGCGGCAGCGGTGCCAAGCCCAAAACCGGCACGAAAAAATGTTCCACCTGCCGCGGCGCCGGCCGCGTTCAGTACTCGCAGGGCTTCTTCTCCTTCAGCCAGACCTGCCCCGACTGCGGCGGACAGGGCGAGGTCATCTCCTCCCCGTGCCGCGACTGCGACGGGTCCGGGAAGGTCCGCAAAAAGGCGACGCTGCACATCAAGATCCCGGCGGGAGTCGGCGAGGGCGCGACGCTGCGCGTGTCGGGCGCGGGGGACGCCGGCAGCCGCGGCGGTCCCGGCGGCGACCTGTACGTGCAGATAACGCTGAAGCATCATTCCCATTTCGAGCGCGACGGCGCGGACCTGATCTACACCTGCGGGCTGAGCGTGGACCAGGCCGCCCTGGGCTCCTCCGTGGAAGTGCCCGTCATAGAGGGCGGCAAAGCCCCGCTCGAGGTGCCGCACGGCACCCAGCACGGCAGGATGTTCAGGATAGCCGGGAAAGGAATGCCGGAGCCGGGCGGCCGCAAGCGCGGCGACCTGCTGGTGCGCGCGCGGATAGATATCCCTACGGAACTCACCCCCAGGCAGAGGGAGCTTTTCGAGGAACTGGGCAACAGCTTCCGGGAAGAGGGACATCGTCCCAACGAGCGGGAGCCAGAGAACGGTTTCTTTAAAAAAATATTCAAATGAGCCAGCATTATCTTCCCCCGGGCTCCGTTAAGGACGGCCGCTTCCTCCTGAGAGGGGACGCGGCCGACCACATTTCGCGGGCGCTGCGCGCCCGTCCCGGGGATACGATAAAGGTCTTCGACGGCGAGGGCGGCCGGTTCTCGGCGGAGCTGGACGAGGTCTCTCGTTCGGCGGTGGCGGGCCGTATCACCGGGACGCTCGATTGGTCCCCGCCGGCGTTCAGGACCGTGATATGCCACGCGCTGGCCGCCCGGACGGCGCTGGAAGAGACTCTGCGTCATGCCACGGAAGCGGGCGCCGCGGAGTTAAGGCCCTTCTTCTCTGAACGCGCGCTGGCCGGCCGTCTCGACGAGGAATGGGAGCGCCGCCGCGAGCGCTACGAGGGGATAATACTTTCCGCCGCCGAACAATGCGAGCGCGGCGACCTGCCGGCCGTGCTGCCGCCGGCTCATTTCCATGAATTGCTGGAACTGCCCGGTCGTAAGCTGATCGGCGCGCCGGGAGAGGGTTCCCGGCCGCTGACGGAGCTGGCCGCGGGGCTTGAGAAAGGCGCGGAGATACTGGTGTTCATCGGGCCGGAGGGGGGATTCTCGCCCGACGAGCTGGACCTGGCGAAGCGCAAGGGCGCGGAGTTCTTCACGCTGGGCCCGACGGTGCTGCGCGCCGAGACCGCCGCCGCCTCCGCCGCGGCCGTCCTCGCCTGCGCCGGCGAAACCCTTAAGCAGGAATAATTATGCGGGGGCATGGCAGGGGGCCGACCGGCAAAACACGGGCTCTCGCGCATAGCGCTCGGCCCTCCTCACTCG
>JAVVFK010000146.1:0-6126 GCA_032251015.1 Elusimicrobiales bacterium | reverse complement strand
ATAGCGGGGACACAATACCTATTTCGGCCGAAATAGGTATTGTGTCCCCAATTAAGGCTCGATGATGCCGCCGCCGAGAACGCGGTCGCCGCGGTAGAACACCGCCGACTGCCCGGGCGCCGCCCCGAAAACAGGCGTCTCCGGGACGACGCTCAAAAATTCCCCCTCGGGCCTGACGGAGCACGGCACCGGCTTCTGCCGGTAGCGGATCTGCACCGAAACGGAGGAGAGCGGGTCGCCCGAAAGGTCGTTATAGCCGGAAACCCGGAACGAACGCGCCGAAGCCTCTTCGGCCGTACCCACACGAACCTCGTTGCGCGCCGGATCTATGCCGGTCACGTAAAGGCGTTCGCCGCCGGCCACGTTGAGTCCCCGGCGCTGCCCAACGGTATAGAAAGAGACTCCCCGGTGACGACCCAGTACCTGTCCTTCGCTGCCGACTATGTCCCCGGGTCTTCCCCCGCCGCCCTTGGCGGCCAGCCACTCTCCGTAATCGCCCTCACCGGCGAAGCAGATGTCGCGGCTCTCTTTTTCGCGCGCGGCGCGCAGACCGAGGTCCGCCGCGCGCGCGCGCACCTCCGTCTTCTTCATGCCGCCGAGCGGGAATCTAAGCATACCGAGGTTTCCCCGGGGTATGCAGTAGAGGAAATAACTCTGGTCCTTGTCCGGGTCCGCGCCGCGCAGCAGCCCGCGGTCCGCGCCCTCTCCCTCGAGAAGGGCGTAATGACCGGTAAAAAGAGCTTCGGCCCCCATCTCCAGGGCGAGGTCCAACAGGTAGGAAAACTTCATGTGGCGGTTGCAGGCCACGCAGGGGTTGGGGGTACGGCCGGCCGTATAGGCGGCCTCGAAAGGGGCGATCACGGCCTTCCTGAACAGAGGGGCGGCATTCTTATAATAGTGACGAACCCCGAGCCGGCCGCAGGCTTCCCGCGCTTTATCGGCGGCGCTTTGTGCTCCGCAGCAGGAGGCCCCGCCGAACAGGCCCAGGGTTACTCCCACTGCGTCGTAGCCGGCCTCGAGCGCCAGGGCGCAGGCGACGGAAGAATCCACGCCGCCGCT
Source organism: Elusimicrobiales bacterium (assembly GCA_032251015.1). Lineage (GTDB taxonomy): Bacteria > Elusimicrobiota > Elusimicrobia > Elusimicrobiales > UBA9959 > UBA2231. The sequence continues at coordinate 5,067 of JAVVFK010000146.1, read as the reverse complement.
CATCGCGACGACGGCTTTCATTCCCCGAAGCCGAAAGATTTGAAGAGGTCGTCCTCCGCCGCGGCGTCCCCGGCCGGGGGCGAGGCGGGCTGGGCGGAAGGGACCGCCCTCGCCGGGGCCGAGGCGCCGGGCAGGCTCTCCATCCGGCCCTTACCCTCGCCTATCGGCTGAACGATTATGTTGCGAACGCCCTCGGCGAAGGCCAGGAACCCGGTGTCGAGGTTGTAGTAGAGACGGAAAGGGGATTCCTTGAGCTGCGGCTCGTACGCCTTGCCCAGGTTGATCTTCTGCTGGTCCCAGCCGGGGTTATAGATAAGCCGGCCGCGCACGTCCACCTCGTCGTCCACCACCGGCAGGGAGAAATGTATCTTGAAGAGCCCCTGGGTGTCGGTTATGCCGGGTGTGAACGAAAGGGTGACGAAAGAGGTGGCCGTATCGTCCATGCCCAGGAAGTCCGCGCCCCCGCCGCCGAAGCCCCCGCCGCCGAATCCGCCGTCGGCCTCGCCGGCGCGGCGGCCGGTCTCGGCCACGGCGCGCACGGTAACGCCCTCTATGGGATTGCCCTGGTAATCGGTTATGGCGCCCTGTATATTCCCCTCCAGGAATACGCCGGTCTTGGTGGTGGAGAAGAATATGAACTCGCGCTTGCCGACCACCTTCTTGGTGAGCGTAAGGTCGGTGACGCGGGCGTCGGTATAGTCGACCACCTGCAGCGACTTCATCCCGCCGAAGCAGCCCGACAGGGATGCCGAAAGGAGAACCGCGGCGAATATCCTGGTTTTCATGATCACTCCGCCTCTTCTTCGCCCGCGGCGGCCGGGATGCCGCCCTCTCCGGGCGGCCCCGTGGTCGGCCCGGCCGTCATGGCCGGCGGGTCGGGGTAGGGATTGTTCTTTACGAAGAAAACGACGCGGCGGTTCTTCTGGCGGTTCTCGGGACTGTCGTTGGGCACGGACGGATGATATTCTCCGTAGCCCACCGCGGACAGCCTCTTGGGGGCGAAATCTATCTCCAGCAGGTGCTTCACCACGCTGGTCGCGCGGGCCGTGGACAGCTCCCAGTTTGACGCGAACTGCCTGGTCCGTATCGGGACGGCGTCCGTATGCCCCTCCACCACGATATCGTGCTTTGTCGAGAGGTTCCTCAGTATCGGGGAGATCTTCTCCAGCTTCCGCTTCATGTCTTCGGTGATCTCGGAGCGCCCGCTCTCGAAGAACGCCACCGAGCCCTGCTCTTCGAGGGTGATGCGCAGGCCTTCCTTGTCTATCTGCACCTGGCCCTGCAGCTCGCCCTTCTGCATCATCTCCTCGATCTGGCTCTTGGCCTCCTGCATGTTCTTGTTCAGGGCGGCGGAAAGGGCGTAGAGGATGACGAAAAAGCAGACGAGCTCCGTCATCAGGTCGGCGTAGTTGACCATCCACGGGGGCGCGGGCTCTCCGACGGGCGCCACGCGCCTGTCGTCCTCCGGGATCATTCCTTTCACTCTGACGGGCATAAAGTTCTCAGGCCTGCGCGCCCTCTTTGGTTATGGCCGCGCGGCTGGCCGGGTCGAGATAGGCCTTCAGGTTGGCCTCGACCACGCTGGGCGTGGCGCCGCTCTGCAGCAGCAGCACGCCGCGGATGATGATCTCTTTGACGAACAGCTCTTCCTCGGAGCGGTTCTTGAGCTTGCCGCCCATAGGCATGAAGAGCCAGTAGCCCGAGGCCAGGCCGTAGAAAGCGGCCGCCAGGGCCAGCGCCATGCGGCGCGGAACGGCCGCCACGTCCTCGATGGAGGAAAGCATCAGGATCATTCCCAGCACGGTGCCGATAATGCCGAAGGCCGGCGCGTAGGTGCCCAGGGCGTTGAAGATCTCGCGGCCGTTCTTGTGGCGTTCGCGGATGAAATCTATCTCGGTCTCGAGCATGTTGCGGATGAACTCGTGGTCGGAGCCGTCTATCACCAGCTGCACGCCGCGCTTGAGGAAGTCGTTGTCTATGGTCTGAACGTCGGACTGCAGGGCCAGGAAACCCTCTTTCTTTGCTTTCTGCGCGAGCGCGACGAAAGTTGAGACGAGCTTGGAGGTATCCTCCCCCTTGGTGGTGAGGACCTTCTTGAGGACCTTGCCGGAGCTGATCACCGACGAGAGCGGGAAATTGACCAGCAGGGCGCAGAAGGTGCCGCCCATCACGATGAGGAAAGCCTCGATGTTGAGGAAGGGCTTGAACCCCGCCATTCCTTCCTGCAGGTACACGGAGCCCAGCACGAAACCCATGAAAACTATAATGCCGCTGAGAGTAGCTATATCCATATAAGTTCGGTCCCTGTCAGTTTACCGGTCACTTCTTCTCGAAGTATTCCATCGGGTTGACCGCCCGCTTTTCCGAATACACCTTTTTGCGGTACTCCAGCACCTTGGCCACTACCTCGTCCACAGAGTCCTTGACGAGAAAACGGTTGCCCGTCGCCAGGTTTATCACGGTATCGGGGGCCGCCTCGAGGCTCTCGATGAGCTCGGCGTTGACCACGACCTCGGTGCCGTTAAGCTTTTGAAGGCGTATCATGAGAAAGAATTATACCAAAGGTGGGGTCAGTAATTCGGGGACAGTATACTTAAGTCCTGGTCCAAGTCGTGACGGGGAAAAAGCCGTTGCAAGTGGAAATAAGCATACTGTCCCCGAATTACGAAGCAACGGCCCCGTCACTTCCCTTTTATGGCCCACTTAAGGCGGTCGGCGAGGCTCTTCTCGAGGGAACGGTACTTCTCCACCTCGGAGGTCAGCGCGGCCAGTTCCTGCTCCCGGGCCGCCAGCTGGGCTCCCCAGGCGGCGTCGGTCTCGGCGCGCGAGGCCCGCTCGGCGTCCAGCTGCGAGGCCAGGTCCTGCACCTGGAATTCGAGCTGCTGCGATTTCTGTTTAAGGAACACGACCTCGGATTCGAAGCTGGCTCGGTTCTCGCTCTCGATGCGGAAAGAATCCTTCAGGGCCGCCAGTTCCTTCTCGCGCTCGGCGGCGTTGCCCGAAAGTTCCGCGGCCTGGCGGGCCAGGTCGCCCGAGCGGGACTTAAGCCCGTCCAGTTCCGCTTCCATGCGGCGGCGGGCGGCCTCGGCGGCCTCGGCCGCTTCGGCCTGGGCTTTCATGGCGCCTTCGATGCGGGTCTTCTCCTCCCCCATCATGGCGAGCCGTTCCTTCATAGCGGTCTCGAGGCGGTCCTTCTCCTCGCGCGAGGCGGCGGAGCGGGCCTGCAGGTCGGCCTCGCGGGCGCGCAGTTCCGCGGCGAGGCGCTGGGTCTCGGCGCGCAGAGTGGCGGTCTCCTCGTCCGCGCGGTTGCGGGCGTCCTTGAGCTTGCGCAGCTCCTCGGCGTAGTCGCCCTCCATGCGGGCCTTCAGATTGGCCTTCATGTCGGCCATCGCGGCCTCGTAGGTTCCGCGCAGCTCCATCGCCCGGCTCTCGGCCTGGATCTGCTTCTCTGAGGAGATTCGCTCCAGGTCCTGCTGATGCGCCTTGCGCATATTGGCGATCTCCGCTTCGTAGCGGCGCTGCAGCTGCGAGGTTTCCGCCTGGGCGGCCTGCCGGGCGAGCGAGATTTTTTCCTCGTAATCGCGGGTTATATCCCCCGCCAGGTCGCGGCGGATCTTCTCCAGCTCGGCGGCATGAGCGGCCGCCGAAGACTCTATCTCCGAAGAAAGTTTATCGCGCAGGGCCTTAATTTCGGCGGAGTGCGACGCCGTCGCCGATTCCGAATCGGCCGCGGATTTATCGCGCAGGGTCTTCAGCGCGGCCGCGTGGCCCGACTTCATGGCCTCTATCTCGGAGGAATACCTGGCCGTCAGCGCCTCTATCTCGCCGGCGTGCCTGGCCGCGAAATTTTCCAGTTCCGACTTCAGGCGCTTGTTTTCCTCCATGCCGGCGGCCATGCTCTGGGCCAGCTGCACCTTCTCCACGCGCATCTGGGAGCGCTCCTTCTCCAGCGCGGCGTTGACCGCCTGCACGCGGGAGATGAAGCCCTTGAGCCTGACCAATTCGGAGATGGCGCGGACCTTCTCGCCCGAGACCTCGGCCAGCCTGGCCTCCATCGAATGCAGGTCCGCCTCGTACTTCTCGCGGGCCTTGGCCAGTTCCTGCTCCTTCTCTGAATTCTTACGGTCGGCTATCGAGCCGATCTCCCTCTGCAGCCTGTCGATATCGGCGTTAAGCTTGTCCTCGCGGGACTTGTATTCGGAGGAGGACTTCTCCTCCTTCATCTTCATGATGGAAAGTTCGGCCTTAAGCTGCGCCAGCTCGCGTTCCTTCTCCGGGATGCTCTTGATGTAGCCTTCGACCGCTGCGCGTTCGCGCTCGAGCCGGGAGATTTCCTCGCGCAGTTTGGCGCTCTCGCGCTCGAGCAGCGTGCGCTCCATGGCGGACTCGCGCAGTTCCTGCTGCACCTCGGTCAGCCTCTCGGCGGAGCTCTTCAGCGAACGGACCTCGTCCTCTTTCTGGCCGATGGTCCGCTGCCACTGGGCCTTCTCCTCCAGCCAGCGGCGCTCCATCTCCTGGAGCCGGAAAATAAAGTGTCCCTCCACGTCCTTGGACTGGGTCTCGCGCTCGTTCATCTGGCCCTTGAGCGTCTGCATCCAGGTCTCGCGCTCAGTCACGATCCGGTTCTCGAGTTCCTTGATCTTGGACTTGAGGGTGAGCCGCTCCTCCTCGACCTCCTGGTCGCGGCGCTCGCGGCGGAGCTTGTCCTGTATATCTTTGAGAGAGGACTCGACCTTGGAGGAGAGCGCCTCGTCCTGCTGGCTCTTGAGCGTGGCCAGCATGGCCTTTTCCTTCTCCTGGGCGACGACCTTCTCCATCTCGAGCATCCGCTTCTCGAGCCTTTCCTTATCCTCGCGGGCGGCCTTGAGCTCCTCCTCGGAGCGGTCGGCCCGGGCGGAGGGACCGGGGACACCATTCCGCATGGTGTCCCCCCCGAACGGCATGGCCGGGCGGGGCATGGCGGGACCTCCGCCGGGCAGCGGCGGGGGCATACCGGGACCCGAAGCGGGGCGCGCCGGCGGGGCCGGCGGCTTCATCCCCGGGGGGAACGGGGGAGGAAGCGGCTTC
>JAVVFK010000145.1:0-6223 GCA_032251015.1 Elusimicrobiales bacterium | reverse complement strand
GCCTCCTCCGGCGTCTTCGGCATAAAGAAGAAGCACGAAAAGGTTATAAAGCGCCTCGAGGAGATAGCCCGGACCCGCCGCGATATCTCCGTAGGCCCGATGGGCGATTATTATCCCGCCGGCGACGAGCAATGCCTGGTCGCGGAACTGACCGGCAGGATAGTTCCCGCCGGCGGCATACCGCTCGACGTCGGCTGCGTGGTCAGCAACGTGGAGACCCTTTACAACGCCGCCCGCGCCGGGGAGACCCCCGTGGTCGAGAAGTGGATAACTGTCGCCGGCGCCGTGAAGAAGCCCGCTACGTTCAGGGTCCCGGTAGGCGTGACCTACGCCGAAGCCGTGGAACTGTGCGGCGGCGCGACAGTGAAGGACGCGGTCGGCATAGACGGCGGCCCCATGATGGGCAAGGTCATACCCGATTTCTCGACCATAATAAACAGGGCATCGGGCGGGCTCATCGTATTGCCCAAAGACCATCCGCTTATACAGAAGAAGGCGCAGCCCAGGGCGGTGTTCTCGCGCATAGGCAGGTCCGCCTGCGACCAGTGTTCTTTCTGCACCGAGTTCTGCCCGCGCTACCTGCTGGGCCACCAGGTGCAGCCCCACCGCGTCATGCGCAGCATGCTCTTCGCCGGCGGTCCGGACAAGAAGCTGCACAGCGAATACGCGCTGGCCTGCTGCGAATGCTCGCTTTGCAGTCTCTACGCCTGCCCCGAGAACCTGCACCCGCGCGAGGCCTGCGTGGCGGCCAAGGGCGACCTGCGGGAGCTGAAGACCGGGCTTAAGAATTCCTCGCTGGCCGGCCGCTCGTCCAATAAAGCGCACCCGCTGCGCGATTTCCGTAAGGTCCCGGTCTCGCGGCTGGTCAGAAGGCTGGGACTGGAAGACTATTTGAAGGACGCGCCTTACGAGGATTTCAGGTACAGGCCGGGTTCGGTGCGCATACAGATGTCGCAGCATATCGGCGCGCCCTGCTCGCCGGCGGTGAAAGAGGGACAGCGCGTGCGCCGCGGCGATATCGTGGGCGATCTTCCGGCCGACAAGCTGGGCTGCCCCGTGCACGCCAGCGTCGACGGGGTAGTGACGCGCGTCAACAACGTTTACGTGGAGATAAAGGCGGACTGACATGGCCAACAACCTTAGCGCCATCGGCGGCGTGGAACTTTCAAGCGTAGCGAAGGGTCTGGAGACGGCCGACGCCATGCTCAAGACTTCCGACGTGAGGATGCTGGTCTCGCGTTCCATCTGCCCGGGCAAGTACGTCATACTGGTCTCGGGCGAGGTCGGCGCGGTGAACGCCGCCGTCGAGGCGGGCTCTTCCAAGGCCGCGTACGCGCTGGTGGACCAGTTCGTGATCCCCAATATTCATCCGCAGGTCTTCCCGGCCATCGAGGGCACCGGCCCGGCCGGCGACCTGGAGTCGCTGGGCGTGATCGAGTCCTTCTCGGTCTCGGCCCTCGTCGAGGCGGCCGACGCCGCGGTCAAGGCCGCCGACGTCCGCCTGATAGAGATACGCCTGGCTATGGCGCTGGGCGGCAAGGCTTTCGTGACGCTGACCGGCAGCGTGGCCGCGGCCGAAACGGCCGTGGGAGCCGGCGCCGCCGTCGTGGCCCGGCGCGGCCTGCTGGTGGAGAAAGTCGTGATACCGCAGCCCCGCAAGGAACTTTTGGACGAACTGATATAAGCAAGGGAGAGAACACATGAACCCGAACCGCAAACCTCTCATAGCCGGCAACTGGAAGATGCATATGACCGCCGCGGAGGCCGCCGACCTGGCCGCCGCCATAAACAAAGGGCTCGACCCGGACCTGAAGCACGACGTGCTGCTGGCCCCGTCGTTCACCGGCCTGCACGCCGTCAAGGCCGCGCTGGCGGGCTCCAGGATATTCCTTTCGTCCCAGGATATCTGCTGGGAGGAGAAGGGCGCCTTCACCGGCGCGGTCTCCCCGTCGCAGCTGCTCGACGCGGGCTGCTCGCACGCCATCATCGGCCACAGCGAGCGCCGCAAGATCTTCCTGGAGAGCGACGAGGTGATAAACAAGAAGGTGAAGGCCGCGCTCAAGGCCGGCCTGCTGCCCGTGCTCTGCATCGGCGAGACGCTCGAGGAGCGTGAGTCGCAGAAGACCTACCGCGTGCTCGAGACCCAGCTGACCGGCGCCTACGCCGGCATACCGGCCGCCGACGCGGCCAAGTGCGTCATAGCCTACGAGCCCGTCTGGGCCATCGGCACCGGCAAGACGGCCACGCCCGAGCAGGCGCAGGACGCCCACACTTTCGTGCGCAAGCAGATGGAGCGGCTCTACGGTAAAGAGTTCGCGGACGCCGTGAGGATACTCTACGGCGGTTCGGTGAAGGCGGATAACGTGGACGAACTTATGTCGCAGCCGGACATAGACGGGGCGCTGGTCGGGGGCGAAAGCCTCAAGGCCGACAAGTTCCTGCGCGTCATCCACTTCCATCCCGTGCTATCGAAGTAAAAGGGAGAACTATGCCGGGTGCCGGCGGGGTATCACCACGAAAAAACGCCGCTCGCACACCGTGCTCGCGCTCCCTCCTCGGAAGGTTTTTCTTAGGTGAGGCCCCCGGCGGCCTTAAATAGTTTTCGAGGTGTTTATGGACGAGAAACTGGTAAAGGAAATAATAGAGGACCTCAAGCTCAGGCAGGAGCGCAGTTCCATGCCGGTGCCCGTCGGCATCTCCAACCGCCACTTCCACATCACCAAAGAGCACTTCAAGACCCTCTTCGGAGCCGACGCCGAACCCTGCCAGTTCCGCCAGCTCCGCCAGCCCGGCTTTTACGCCTGCGACGAACTTATTACGGTAGAGGGCCCCAAAGGCTCGCTGAAGAACGTGCGCCTTATCGGTCCCTACCGTCCCTATACGCAGATAGAGGTCTCGCTGGCCGACGCCAGGACGCTGGGCATAGACCCGCCCATACGCGATTCGGGCAAGCTGGACAATTCTCCCGGCGTCAGGCTCGTCGGCCCCAAGGGCTCAGTGACGCTGGATCGCGGCGTCATACTTTCAAAGCGCCACATACATTTCCATCCCAAGGACGCCGAGCGCATGAAGATAAAGGACGGCATGGAAGTGCGCGTGCGCTGCGGCCGCGGCGACCGCGCCGCCGTCTACGAGGCCGTGCTCTGCCGCGTCTCCGAGAAGTACGCGCTGGAACTGCACCTCGACGTTGAAGAGGCCAACGCCGCCGGCCTGCGCAACAACGACCCCGTTTATATAGTTTAAGATGACTCCGGAGCCTGACGGCAAGAAGCGCGCGGCGCACGACGAGGGCTGGGTCCACAAATGGCTGGGCCGGGCTCTGCTGGCCGTCATGGCGGCCGAGTGGGGGTACCTGCTCCACTCCGGCCGCTGGCTGGCGGCTTTTCTGGTCACCATGATCATCGCGGCCCTGGTCGCCCCAGCCATATTCCGCCGCAAACTCGACGCGGACATCCCGGTGGAGTTCCATATCACGGCGGTCGTATTCATGACGGCCTCGCTCTATCTCGGCGAGGTTCACAGTTTCTACCAGAGATTCTGGTGGTGGGACATCCTGCTCCACGTCTCGGCCGGCCTGCTCATGGGGATGACCGGTTTTCTCCTGCTCTACCTGCTCAACGAGCGCAGGGAGGCCGGCCTGCACATGAGGCCCGGCTTCGTGGCGCTGTTCGCCTTCGCCTTCGCGGTCACGATAGGCACCGTCTGGGAGATATTCGAATTCGCCATGGACCAGGTACTGGGGCTCAATATGCAGAAGCCTATGCTGGGCGACATCTCCGGCCTGACCGACACCATGTGGGACATGATAGTCAACGCCGGGGGCGCGCTGTTCGTCAGCCTGGTGGGCTGGCGCTACATGATGAGGAAGGATATATTCTTCGTGCGCGAACTTATCCGGCGTTTCATCCGGAAGAATCCCGCCCTTTTCGGCGCGGACGGCGGACGGACCGGGGACTGATGGGAACCGTTCAAATGAGAGAGAACCCCAGGATACTGCTGGTGCGCACGGACCGGATAGGCGACGTCACGCTGACCACTCCGGCCGCGGCCGCGCTGAAGGCGGCGCTGCCGGGCGCGCGCCTGCATTTCCTGGCCGGCGCCTACGCCCGGCCCGTGCTGGAGAAGAACCCGGCGCTCGAGAAGATCATCACGCTGGGCGGATTTTTCGCCACGCTCCGCGAGCTGCGCCGCGGGAATTACGACGCGGCGGTGGTCTTCTTCGTTGATTTCCGCTCCGCGCTGCTGCCGCTGCTGGCGGGTATACCGCTGCGCGTCGGGCCGGCCTCCAAGGTCTGGTCGCTTTTTCTCAACCGCCGGATAACTCAGCACCGTTCGCGGATAGAGAAGCACGAGGCCGATTATAACCTGGACCTTCTGGCCGGGCTCGGGCTGCCCGTGAAGTCCGCCCCGGCCTCCGTGACCGTCGAGCCCGGGGAAAAAGAGGCCGCGGACCGCGCGCTGGAGCGGGCTGGGCTCCGTCCCGGCGATCTTATCGTCGGAGTGCATCCCGGCAGCCGCGGTTCCGCGATGAACTGGCCGCCGGAGAATTTCGCGGCGCTGGCTTCGCGGCTCATGCGCGATCACGGGGTTAAGGTCCTGCTGACGGGCTCCGCCGCCGAGAGGCCGCTGCTGGAGGAAATGGCCGCCTCCATCCCGGAGAAGCCCGCCGTCCTGCGCGAAGAGCTCGATCTGCGCCGTTTCATGGCGCTGGTGGGCCGCTGTTCGATGTTCGTCACCAACAGCACGGGTCCGCTCCATCTCGCCGCGGCCCAGAACGTGCCGACCCTTTCCTTCTTCCCGCCGATAAAGGTCTGTTCCCCGCGCCGCTGGGGGCCTTACGGGGGAGGGGTGAACAAGGTCCTGACGCCCTCCGGCCCCGAATGCCCGGACTGTTCCCGTGAAAAATGCGCGCGCTATAACTGCATGTCGGAGATAACCGTCGACGAGGCTTACGCCGCGGCGGCCGGGATACTGGCCGGCCTGGGGCGGCCCGCGCGGTCGGGGGAGAGCGCATGAAGATACTCAGTCTTGTCATCATACCTTGGAACAGCGGCCTTGCCGCCTACGCCTTCGACCAGGCCATGGCGCTGCGCGCGGCCGGCCACGAAGTTGTGATCGGCTCTCCCGCCGGCAGCGCCGCCGACAAATTCGCCGCCGCCAACAACTTCCGCCATGTCGCGGTTCCGGACCACAAGCATTTCGGACGTTTCCCGTCGGGATTCGGCCGTCTTTTCTTTTTCGTCCGCCGCGAGGGGATCGGCGCGATAGTGGCTCATACCGGCCTGGCTCAGACCGTCGGCTGGCTGTTCCGCCTTTTCAGGCCCCGCCTCGCCCTGGTACGCGTGAAAGCCGACGCCAAGCCGCCGGTCATCGGTCCCACCTTCGCCGGCGTGCATAAAGTGATATGCGCGTCCGCGCACATCGAGAAGATGTACAGGGACGCCGGGCTGGAGCCGGGCCTTTCGGCGCTGGTGCGCCAGTCCATCGAAGTTCCGCCCTATGAACCGCCCCCCGCGCCCGCGCCTTTCCGCTTCGGCCTGCTGGGGCGGCTGGACCCGGTGAAAGGGCATGAGGTGTTCCTCCGGGCCGCGGCTTTGTCCCTGAAGGCCGGTCCCGGCGCCGAATTCCATATCGCCGGCGAGGACTGCAATGTGAAACGCGCCGACCTGGAAAAGCTGGCGGCGGAACTTGGAATAGCGGAGAAAGTCTTTTTCCACGGCCGGCTGCCCGACACGCTCGCCTTCATGCGGTCCTGCCACGCCGGGGTCTCCGCTTCGCTCGGCAGCGAGGCGGTCTCCCGCGCGGCCCTGGAATGGATGGCGGCCGGCAGGCCTCTGGTCTCCACCACTGTGGGCAGTCTGCCCGAGTTCGCGGAGCCTGATCTGCTGGTCCCGCCCGCCGACCACGCGGCCATGGCCGGCAAGCTGGCCGGCCTCGCGGCCGACCCGCTGCGCGCGGAAGCCCTGGGCAAGGCCGCCCATGAACGCGCCGCGGCTGGATTTTCGCGCGAGGCCTTCGTCAAAGATACGGCCGCCATTTTCGGCTGACCCCCGGACCTTGCCGACGGGGATTATTTGATAGAATTACGCTCTCCCGGGCCGGATCAGGGCGGCATTGCCCGCTGTCGGTGCACGGAGCTCTGCGACGGGCCGGAAGCCCCCGATCATGAACGAAATAATACAGGTCACTCTCGCGATAGGATACGGCGGTCTGGAGCTGATAG
>JAVVFK010000144.1:0-6246 GCA_032251015.1 Elusimicrobiales bacterium | reverse complement strand
TCCCAGCCCACCCTCTCGAAAACGTAATTATGCTTAGAGAAATTGCAGTTCACCTTCTCCTGGGCGCTGTACTGCTCGGCGGTGGTCCCTTCCTCGCCTTTGGATCCCAGCCCGGAGGCGGACAGTTCCAGCGAGGTCCTGGCCCAGTCGTAATTGAACAGGTTCTTGGCCGAGAGAGTGGCGTTCCTGGAATTGCCCGTCGTTTTCACGTAGGACAGCTCGGACGAGTCCTTCCACGGCTTGGAAGCGGCTTCTTCCGAAGCGGCTGCCGGGCCGGCGGCGAATATGAGCGCGGAGAGAACGATGTATTTCATGATGACCTCCGATTTTATAGATTTTACAAAAATAGGCCTTGACATATAAATCCTGTGTGCTAACCTATAAGGGAGTCTGCGGCTCATTTAACGGGCGTCTGCAGACTCCTTTTTTTTGGGGTCTTTAAATTGGGGACACAATACCTATTTCGGCCGGCCGAAATAGGTATTGTGTCCCCCTTTAAATTCGTAAAATATGGGAATGAGGGGTTTTGTCAGAGTCATCGTTTGGGGAGCGCTGGCCGCGGCGTTGCTTATTTCCATCGTCTATTTCACGCTGCCGGTCAACCGCGTCGATATGCGCTCGCGGCTGGTCATGCTGGGCGACTTCGACGGCGACAACCGCTGGACCGCCGCCGACGCCGCGGAACTGGACCGCATCGCCGCGGACCCCTTCGCCCTGCCGCCCGGAACGGCCTGGCTGGCCGACGCCGACCACGACGGAGCCCTGACCCCCTCCGACCTGGCCCTGCTGCGCGGGATCTACGCCGCGGAAGGCGACGCCTACAAGGCCCGCGAGACGGCCCTGGCCGCCGGCCGCACCTTTCCCTACCCGCGCGAGTTCTTCCGCTACGTTCCCGACAGCGAATACGTCCAGCGCCCGGTCTTCGCCCTGCCCCACCCGGCGGCCCGGACCTCGCCGCTGAAGTTCCTGGACAGGGCGCGGCTGGAAAGCGCCTCCGCCGGCCCCTACCGCGCCGCCCTGCTGCGCGAGATATACGACGAGGGCCTGCGCTTCACGCTGGCCTACGCCCGCCGCCTGCCCGGCCTGCACCCGAAAGAGAAGGAGTACGCCGGGCTCAAGCTGGCCCGCTGCGCCGCCCTCTGGAAAGCCGGCCGGGAGCGCGACCTGCTGCTCGACCTGATGTCCCTGACCGAGGACGCCGAGACGCTGACCGTAAAAGGCCAGCCGGACTTCGTCGCCCGTTCGCTCTATTTCCGCGACCACCTGCGCGACCTGCTGGCCTCGCCGCTCTACGCCGATTACCAGGCCGGCCGCCAGCCCGCCGAAGCCGTCGCCCGCGTGATAGAGCGTTTCCTGGCCGAGGACATGGGCGTGGAGACGGACCTGCTGAACATGCCCGCCCCGCGCGATTTCCTGGAGCTTAAGAACTACGCCGACCGCGCGCGCTGGCAGTACTATAAATCCTCGTCCACCCGCGCCGATTTCCGGGAACTGCTGCAATTCGCCCAGTACGACCGCCGCTACCTGCGCGCGGCCGCCCGCACCACCCGCCGCCTGGCCGACGAGGCGCTGGAGAACCACAACCTGCCGATGATACTGCTCTTCCGCGAGGCGCTGGCGATAAAGAAAGGCGACAAGAAAGCCGCCGTCGGCCTTATCGACGAGGCCGTGCGCATACCGTTCACCTGGGTGAAGGCCATCCCGCGCGATAAACTGCCCGCCAGCGTGGCGCTCGAGAACTTCCTGCTTCCGGGCAACAAGGAGGACGGTTCCGACAAGAGCCGCCACTGGAACGTCTTCGGCGGCATCAGCCTCTACAAATCCCCCGAGGAATCGCTGCGGCTGGCCCTGGCCCGCGAGGTCAAGGACTACCGCGACGATCCCTCGCCGCGCGCGATGACCGAGTTTATCCGCGACACGATGGCCAACCTCAACGGCATCTATTACGTGGTGAGCATGGATCCCGGCCTGGCGGCTATATGATCAGGATAGAGAATTTCTCCAAGTCCTACGGGACGCAGCGGGTGCTCGACGGCATCTCGGCCGAATTCGAGGCCGGGCGCACCCACGTGCTCCTGGGCAGCTCCGGTTGCGGTAAATCCACCCTGCTGCGGGCCATACTCGGCCTCATCCCCGGCGACGGCGGCAATATAACCGTGGAAGGCCGCCCCGTCCAGCATATCACCCACGTTGAAAGAAGCAGGATGTTCGGCTACGTCGTGCAGAACGCCGGCCTCTTCCCTCACCTTACGGGCAGGCAGAACGTGGAATTCCCGCTGAAGGTGCACGGGCTGCTCAACGGGAGCAGCGCCGCCAGGATAGAAGAGCTCTCCGCCCTGGTGCAGCTGCGGCCCGGCGTGCTGGACTCGTACCCCTCGCAGCTGAGCGGCGGCCAGCAGCAGCGCGTGGGTCTCATGAGAGCGCTGGTCCTGGACCCGGCCTTCCTGCTTATGGACGAGCCCCTCTCCGCGCTGGACCCGCTCATCCGGGCGGACCTGCAGGCGGAGCTCAGGAAAATATTCAGGATGCTCAAAAAAACGGTGCTCCTGGTAACGCACGATATAAGGGAAGCCTATTACCTGGGCGACCGCGTCATCCTGATGAACGGCGGGACGATAGAGCAGGACGGCACGGTCGCGGATTTCCGCAGATCGCCCAAAACCGCTTTCGTGAAGAAATTCCTCAATTCCCAGCTGGCGCTGGAAGAGGGGGAGGCGGCGTGAGGAATACCGCGGCCGCCCTGGCCTTCCTCGCCGTCCTGATCCTCCCGCCGGCCCGCTGCGCCGCCGCCCCGGTGGTGGTGGCCTCCAAGTCCTTCACGGAATCCTACATACTCGCCGAAATCGTCGCGCAGAAGCTGGAGCGCCGCGGCCTCGCGGCGGAGCGGCGCTTCGGCATGGGCGGCACCGGCATGACCTTCGACGCCCTGGTCGCCGGCGAGATCGACGTGTATCCCGAATATACCGGCACGATAGCCGAAGCGCTGCTCAAGGACGCGGGCCTCCGGGAGTGGGAGGATATCAGCGAGGCGCTCAAGCCGCTGGGCCTGGTGATGACCCGCCCTCTCGGCTTCAACAACACCTACGCCCTGGCGGTGAGCCCGCGTTTCGGCCCCGGGAAAGAACTGAGGTCCGTCTCCGACCTGCGAGACGCCCCGCCCATGCGCATCGGCCTGAGCCACGAGTTCATAAAAAGATCCGACGGTTTCGAGGCGCTCAAGCGCCATTACGGTCTGCCGGCTCTCACGGCCGCCGGCATGGAGCACAGCCTGGCCTACCAGGCCGCCGAAAGCGGGGCGGTCGATCTCATCGACGTCTATTCCACCGACGCCAAGATAGAGAAGCTCGGCCTGCGCCTGCTGGCCGACGACAAGGAATTCTTCCCCAGGTACGAAGCGGTGCTGCTGGCCAGGCGGGACTTCGCCGAAAGTTCCCCGGAGGCCTGGAAGGTGTTCTCGGAACTCGAAGGCGCCATTTCCGACGGCGAGATGCGCGCGCTCAACGCCCTTTGCGATATAGAGAAATACTCGTTCAAGGCCGCGGGGCTGTCCTTTTTCGGCCTCGAAGGCGGGGAAAAGCGCAGGAAAGTGGAATGGTCGAAGTTGGCCTACAGGACGGCGGAGCACCTGGCGCTTGTCCTGGTCTCGCTCCTGGCCTCGATACTCGCCGGCGTCCCCCTGGGCGTGCTGGCTTCGCGCAACAAGTTCTTCGAAAGGACCATTCTCTCCGTCAGCGGTGTTATCCAGACGATACCCTCGCTGGCCCTGCTCTGCTTCTTCATACCTCTTTTCGGCATAGGGACCTGGCCCGCCCTGGCGGCCCTCTTCCTCTACGGCCTGCTGCCGATAGTCCGCAACACCTTCCTTGGCATCTCCTCCATCCCGGCGTCGCTGCGGGAAATGACCGCCGTGCTGGGACTCTCCGGCATGCAGGACATAAAATGGGTGAAGCTGCCGCTCTCGTCCAAGGGCATCATGGCGGGCATCAAGACCTCGGCGGTGATAAACGTAGGCACGGCCACCCTGGCGGCGTTCATAGGCGCCGGCGGATACGGCACCTTCATCGTGACCGGCCTCGCCCTCAACGACATACCGATGATGCTCCACGGCGCCGTCCCGGCGGCGCTGCTCGCGCTCCTGATACAGTGGGTGTTCGACGGCCTGGAGTCGCTGATAACGCCCGCGGGCCTTAAGGCGCATCTCCAGACAAGCGGCGCTTAGCCCGCCGGCCGCGATAATTGATAAAATTCCAGCCATGGAATATATAGCCATACCCCTCGCCGCCCTCATAGCCTCCACGCTCAGCTTCTACTCCGGCTTCGGCCTGGGCACACTGCTCATGCCGGTCCTGGCGGTCTTCATGCCGCTGCCGGCCGCCATAGCCGCCACCGCCGTAGTGCACGGCTCCAACAACCTCTTCAAGATAGCGATGGTCGGCGCCCGCGCCGAGAAAGAACTGGTCATAAAGTTCGGCGTGCCGGCAATCATAGCCGCGCTGGCGGGCGCCTGGTCGCTTCATATCTTCACCGCCCTCTCGGGCGAGATAGCCTGGACCTGGGCGCCGTTCGGCCGCGAGGCCGTAGTCACCCCGCTCAAGCTGCTGCTGGCCGCGCTGATGATGGGATTTGCCATGTTCGACGTGCTGCCGTCGCTCAAAAAGGTCAAGTTCGACCGCCGCTACCTGCCCCTCGGCGGCCTGCTCTCGGGCTTCTTCGGCGGCCTGTCCGGCCACCAGGGCGCGCTGCGTTCGGCCTTCCTGGTGAAAGTGGACGTAACCCCCGAGGCCTTCGTCGCCACCAACGCCGTCATCGGCTTCATGGTGGACGCCTCGCGCCTGGCCGTCTACGCCTACACCATCTTCGCGCTCGGCGACGCCCGCGGCCTGGACTTCCCCGGCGCGATAGTGGCCGCCGCCATAGCCGCCTCCGTGGCCGGCGTCCTCATCGGGCTTAAGTTCCTCAAAAAGGTCACCATCTCCACCATACAGCTCATCACAGCCGTCATGCTGGGCTTCATCGCCCTGTTCCTGGGCGCCGGCATCATATAGCGGGATCCAAATCAGGGAGGTCGGATGTTCGCGCTTCTATTCTACGTCGGGCTGGCCGTATGGACCGGCTGGCTGCTGCGCAAATACAAACTGACCGGCGAGAAGAAGCGCCTGCAGAGCGCGGGCTCGCTGGTAATGGCGGCCTTCTTTTTCCTGGCCCTGCAGACCGCCTATTATTCCGTTCTCTACCCCGGCCGTGAGTGGGTGCCTTTCCTGGTGCTGCTGCTGGGCGCCGCCGTCGGCGGAATGACTTTCGCGGCGGGATACCAGGGCGGGGGGAAACTGTCCGCGCTGGGACAGATAGCGCTTTATATAGCCTTCGCCGACTTCATCGTCAACTCCGTTCCTTATTTCAGCCGCCCGTTAAAGGTCGCGCACACCTTCTCCGAATGCGCTAAAGTCGTCCCCGGCGCTGGAGGCGCGCCTCGCCGACGGCCCTTCCGCAGGCCGCGATCACGTCAAGGACGCGCTGGAAGCCGTCCGCCCGTCGGGGCAGGAGCCGGTTCCCTAGGCGGCAACTTTACAGCTCTATCGTTTTGGGGTGGAGGCCGTCTATAAGGGCGGCCTCGTTTTTTATGGCGGGGTCTTTGGTGAGGATGATGACCTGCCAGCCGCTGGACTTGTGGAAGCCCGCGACAAGGCGCAGCGCGGCGCGCAGGCGCTCGGGGTCCAGCGTGAAGAAGGGCTCGTCGAGGACCAGCAGGGCCGGTCCTTCGCCGTCCTTGCGGGCGCGGCGGGCCAGGGCCACGCGCGCGGCCAGCATGAACAGGTCGCGCGTGCCGGCCGAGAGCTGGTCGATGGGGCGCTTGGTCCCGCCGGCGTCGGTCATGGAGGCCGACGCGGAATCGAAATCGGTGAACTCGGCGGCGGCCGAAGGCAGCGCGCCGGCCAGGGCCTCGGTGACTTCCTTGCCCAGTTGCGTGAAGGCCGCCGACGAGCTTTCGGCTATCTTCTCAAAAACGCCGGCGGCCAGCAGGCAGGCCTCTTTGCGCAGGTCTATATCGGCCGACTCCTCGGCCGCGGCCTCCAGCTCATTGCGCAGGCGGCCTATCTCCTCGGGCAGGCCTTCCAATTTGGCGCCGGCCGTGGCCCGCGCCACCTCGAGCTGGGAACCCAGCCCCAGCAGCGCGCGGTCCCTGGCCTGCGCGTCCCCGGCGGCGGCCGCGGCGCGCTTCTCAAGGCGCTCTAGTTCCTTATAATC
>JAVVFK010000143.1:0-6352 GCA_032251015.1 Elusimicrobiales bacterium | reverse complement strand
GAGGCGCAGGATCAGGCTCAGAAAAGCGTCCGCCCCCGCATCCCTGCCATGGTTTGATTTTGAGATGGGTTGACACGGAGGATGGACGCGCGGGCCAGATTGCTTCTTTGCCTTGTGTTTATCCCCCGACGTTCGATTATCGCGAGGATCAACGCCTGGCTTAAGGAAAGGACTTTGTTGAGGCGGTTCCTGTCCGTTTCCTGCGAGGCCTACGGCAGATACTCTGAAGGTTCCGGGCTATCCTTCAGGCTCAGGACCTCGGACGGAGATTCTTCGGAGCGTCAGCGGGTTATTTACGCCAAAAACCTCGGAGCCCCGGCAACGGAGCGGGCCGGGGAGTTGATCGGGCGGTTCGAGGCGTATGTGCAGCGTCTTGATGATCGCATAAACAGAAAGACGTGAACGGCCCGGCCCCCTCCCGGCCCGTGGCGGCGTACCGGAAAAAGACGCCCCGAAAGCAGCCAGTTCGCCGTCGGTCAGTCAATCTCCCGCCGGTTCCGGCGGCAGGGGTTCCTCCAGGAATAGTTCGGCCTTGGGCTTCAGCGGGGCCCTGTCGTAGTCCATCAGACCGATATCCCATATGCTCAGGCTGGAGAACTCGTGCGGCTCTATGACCTTGAACCGGAACTCTATGTCCCAGCCGCTGCGGGTGCTCCAATCCGTATAGACCGACGCCACCTTTATCCGGCTGCCGGCCGGCAGCAGGCCGAAGATGGTATTACCGCCGCGGCGCTGCGGGAAGGCCGGCTCTATTTCGGTAAGTTCCGGCGTTCCGCCCTCTCCCGGTACTTCCAGGCCGCCCTCGAAACCTCCGTGGGAGTAAACGAGCAGCGGTTTTTTCGTGATGTACACCTTGTCCACGAGGGCGGAATATTCTTCCGGTATGGAGGGTTTTTCTCCGCCGCAGGCGCACAGAGCGGCGGCGAGCGCCAGGGCCGCAAAGGGAAGTCCCGGTTTCATCCCTGAATTTTACAACATAAAAGCCATGCCCGCCGTCCCCGGCAAAGTCGTATAATACGCTCCGTCCGGAGAACCCATGCTTACGCTGCTTTACCTTACAGACGCCGCCCACAGGAACCTGATCCCCGACGAGAAGGGCATAGCCGCCGCCTTCGAAGCGGAAGGCGTGGGGATAGACGTCCGGGCCTGGGACGGGATCGACTGGACGGGCTGGCGCAATATCCTCATCCGCACCCCCTGGGACTACGCGCGCCGCCCCGGGCTCTTCCTTGAGAAGCTCTCGGCCGCGACGGCGGCGGGCGCCGCCGTCATCCATTCCGAGAAGATCGTGCGCTGGAACATAGACAAGCGCTACCTGGTGCGGCTTTCGGAAGCCGGGCACCGGGTGGTCCCCACCCGCGTGGAGGAGAAATTCTCGGCCGCGTCGCTGCCCGGTTATTTCGCCCTGTACGGCCCGCTGGTGCTCAAGCCGCGGGTGGGGGCGGGCGGCGCCGATACTTTTAAGGTCCACCCCGGGGACGATCCGCCCCGCTGGCGCCGCTGGCCGGCCTTTCCGTGCTGGTGCAGCCTTTCGTGCCGGAGATCGAGACGGAAGGGGAGCATTCCTTCGTATTCTTCGAGGGAGAATTCTCCCACGCCGTGCGCAAAAAGGCGCGCGCGGGGGAGTTCCGCGTGCAGGACGGCCATGGCGGCACGGTGCACGCCTATGAACCCTCCGACGGGGAGATAGCGGAGACCGCGGCGATACTAAGGGCCGCGGCGCCGGATACGGTCTACGCCCGCGTGGACGCTGTGCGCCGGCAGGGGCACTTCCATCTGATGGAGCTGGAGATACTGGAGCCCGAGCTTTTCTTCCGTTTCAGGCCGGAGGCCATGGGGCGTTTCGCCCGGGCGGTTAAAAAGCGGATGATCCCGTGAACGCGGAGGTCCCGGGAGAGGCGAACCGCCGGGAAAGCCCGGCGGTTCGCTTTGTTCCACGGTTTATCTCGCCACTTCTTTTATGGCCGACTGTACGGCGGCGGTCATAAGCGCCAGCGGCAGCGAGGGGGAGACTCCCTTGCCCGGCTTTTCCTTGAGCGCCATTTCGGTGCTGACCGGGATATGGATGAAGGCGTAGCGCGTCCGCAGGCCCGCCTTGTCGATGGCGCGCATGGCGCGGTACATCAGCGTATTGCAGACATAGCCGCCGGCGTGATTGCTGACATAGGCCGGGGCGCCGGCGCGGCGGGCGGCGGCCGCGAGTTTGAGCGGGTCGAGCGTGACGAAATAGGCCGCCGGTCCGGCCGGGTCCAGCTTCTCCCCTTCGGGGTTCCAGCCGGCATTGTCCTTTATCCTGTAGTCCGCGATATTGAGGCCGAATCGCTCCACCCTTATGGCCGCGTCGCCGGCCGCCAGGCCCAGCGATATCAGCAGGTCCGGCTTCAGCCGGGAAAGCAGCGCTTCTATCTTTTTCCCTACTGCCCTGCCTTCCACCGGCAGCCGCGCCCTGAAGAGCCGGGCGCCGGACGGGGCTTTGAGCGCCGCCAGCACGCGCAGGGTGGGGTTGTCGGCTCTGCCGCCGAAAGGTTCGAAAGCCGTGATAAGTATTTTCTTCGCCATGACGATATTATATGTAAGTTGACAGCCGTTTCCGTAAGGCCTAAAATCTCTTGGGCTAATTCAGCGGGGGGGAGGAAGAGATGACCGGGAAAAAGAAATACGACCACGACGCGGAGATGGCCAAAGGCGCCAAGCTGACCGCGCTTTCTTTCGACAAGCTGCAGAAAGTTTCGGTGACCAAGCCCCTGGCAACGGTGGGCGGCCAGCCGGGCGCGGTCGAGTTCTCCGGAAAGGCCAAGGGCCGCGGTACCGGCATAGACGGCACCATGTCGATATGGCTTTCGATATTCCGCTATAACCGCCCCGACGGCACCGTCAACCACGTGGCCGGCTGGAACGTGACGCTGCCGCTCAAAGCCGGCCAGAAACCCGAGGTCACCGCGAAGGATTTTGAGAAGTTCATCAACTCCGCCTCCCGCCCCTACCGCGCGAAGGCCGTGAAAAACTCCCTGAGCATAACCTACCGGGAAACGGACTGAGCCGCGGTCTTCCCGCTCTGACAGCTGAGCCGCGTTTTTTGTATTATTTGACCATACCGGGCCCGCCGCAACGCGGGCCTTCCCAATGAGCGAGGAGATAAAACGATGAAGAATACCATCCTGGTAGTCGGCTCGGTGGCGCTGGATTCGGTCAAGACCATACACGGCAGCACGGACAGGGCGCTGGGCGGCTCGGCGGTGCATTTCTCGCTCTCCGCTTCGAATTTCTCCCCGGTCAAGATGGTCGGCGTGGTGGGTGAGGATTTCCCTTCCCATTTCAGCCGCTTCCTCGCGCGCCGCAATATCTGCACCGAAGGAGTGCAGGTGAAGGCCGGCAAGACCTTCCACTGGGAGGGAGAATACGATCGCGATTTCAAGAACGCCGCTACCATCGCCACGCATCTCAACGTTTTCCAGCAGTTCAGGCCCTGTCTCAACAAGACCCACGCCCGCTGCGGCGTGCTGTTCCTGGCCAATATCGACCCGGACCTGCAGCGCGGCGTGCTCAAGCAGGCTAAAACCAGCCGGCTGGTGGCCTGCGACACCATGAACTACTGGATCTCGCTCAAGCGGCGGTCGCTGCTCAAGCTGCTGCCCGACGTGGACCTGCTGTTCGTCAACGAGGAGGAGGCCCGCCAGCTGACCGGCGAGCATAACCTGATAAAGGCCGCGAAGATAATCTCGAAGATGGGGCCGGACGCCGTGGTCATCAAGCGCGGCGACAGCGGCTCCATGCTGTTCTACGGCGGCGAGACTCTTTCCATGCCCGCGCACCCGGTGGAAAAGGTCGTGGACCCCACCGGCGCGGGTGACACCTTCGCCGGCGGCTTCATCGGCTACCTGGCCTCCGCCCCGGATTGGAAGAATTTCGCCACGCTGCGCCGCGCGATGGCCTACGGCACGGTGCTGTCCTCGTTCAGCGTAGAGGATTTCAGCGTGCGCCGCATGGGCAGGCTTACCAGGCCCGAGATGTCGCGCCGCTATGATAAGTACGTGGGCGCCCTCAGGGTCTCTTGAAGATATAGGTCTTTAGGCCTATAGGTGACGTGGGTCCCCCGCCCTTACCTTCCGGCGCTCCGGAGGGTATACTTTGATATATCCCAGCGCAGTAGAGGTGTTACGCCTATGTTCATCAAAACTATTCTGCCGCTGTTCCTGGCGACTTTCCTTTGCGCGGGCGCTCCGCCCGAACGGGACCTTTCCAACCCGCTGCCCAACTGGGTGGACCCGGCCCGGGAAGCCCCGGTCTCCTCCGATAAGATATTCGTAAACCGCCTCCGCACCCCCACGCCCGCCGGCTTCCGCATACCGGCCGAATACGAGCCCGTGGGGGCCGTGGTGCTGGGCTGGGCCGGCTATACCGATATGCTCTCTTCCGTCGCCCGCGCCGCCGCCGGCGCCGGCGCCAATGTGCTGGCCGTCTGGGGGCCGCAGTCCATCTCCGGCGTGCCCGCGGAGAACTATTCGCCCCTCAGGCTGTCCATCGACACCGTCTGGGTGCGCGATTACGGCCCGTTCGGCCTTACCGGCCCCGGCAGGCTCGGCATAGTCGATTCCATATACCGCCACTACAATTACAGGCCGGACGACGACGCCCTGCCGGTCAACCTGGGCCGGATGATGAGCATCGACGTTTTCGGCGTGCCGGTGATACTCGACGGCGGGAACATCATGTTCGACTCCTACGGCAATCTCTTCATGACCAAGCGCACCTATCTCTGGAACTCGAACATGAGCCAGGAGCGGGTGGACGCGGCGCTCAAAGAGTATTTCAAGGTCAAGAACGTCTACGCCTTCGACTACGCCGGCTATCCGGGCCAGCCGCGCGACGGCACGGGCCATATCGACATGTTCATGAAATTGCTCGACGACCACACGGTGCTCATAGCGCTGGCCGACACCGAGCCGCATAAGTCCAATTCCGAGAAGGCGCTGGCCTGGTTCAAGGGCCGCCGCGCCCCCGACGGCCAGCCCTACAAGATCATAACCGTAAAGGGCTGGGAGACTTACGGCACCTGGTACACCTACACCAATTCGCTCATCGTCAACGATACGGTCATCATGCCGTCCTACCGCGGCGCTTCCGTGCAGGAGGCCCAGGCGATAGCGGCCTACCGCGAGGGGATGCCGGGCGTGAACGTGGTGCCGGTCAATTCCGACTCCAGCATACGCGCCGGCGGCTCCATTCACTGCGTGACGCAGACCATCCCGGTGCTGCCCGGCAAGAAGGACGCCAAGGACTACGCGGGCGAGGTAAAGGAGTCCGCGGCCCCGGTCTCGCCGGCCATGGACCAGCTGGTGGAGATGTCCCCGAAGTAAAATTCTTTCGTGCGTCCGTTAAAAAGGCCCCTACCCGGGGCCTTTTTCTTTATGCCGGCCGCGGGGAAGGCCGGGGGTTTGACAGCGCCGCGCATAAAGAGGTAGTGTCGGGTTATTGGGGGGATAGCCGGCAACACGTAATAGCTTCAACGCCGCGCGCCTTGGCGCGCCGGGCCTTTGCGCCCGGCCAACGGAGGCGCGCTACGTCCCCCGGGGGAGGGAGAATGCAGGCTAACGAAATAATGACCAGGAACGTGGACACGGTGAACGTCGGGGACAAAGTGACCAAAGCGGCCGTGCTCATGAAGAAGCGCGATATAGGCGCCGTGCCCGTGGAGGATTCGGGGAAGATCGTGGGGATGATAACCGACCGCGATATAACCGTGCGCTGCGTGGGGGACGGCCGCGAGCCGGACGACACCATGGTGAGCGACGTGATGACTCCCGCGGTGGTGTCCTGCCGGCCGGACCAGGATATAGCCGAAGTGGTGCACACGATGGAAAGCAAGGAAGTGCGCCGGGTGTTGGGAGGGTACCTAGGAAAATTGTGTAAAACTGGCGCTTATCCATTATCCTGAATTTCAAACCTCAGCGCAAACATCTGCCTGATTTCATACAAACATTCCCGTAGCCCGGTGGCCACCTTTTTCTCCCAGGCGTCCTGCAGGTTCACGAACTGGATGAACAGGTTTACGTCCATAGCCCGCTGGGACGGGAAGTAGCCGCCGAGGTTTATCCGCATCCGCTCTATTCCCGAATTCACGGACTCCACGGCGTTGGTCGTGTAGATGTGCTTCCTGCACGACGTCGGATATTTCAGAAAGTTCAGGTGCTGCTCCCGGCATTTGCGGTAGAAGGCCGCCATCTCGGGTTTCTCCGTCCCGATAAGTTCGCAGAGCTGGTCGTAATACATGCCGCCCTCCGCCTCGTCGCGTGAGGTCTTTAACAGCTTTAAGATCTGCATCCCCTGCCCGGCGGCCTTCCTGGACAGCCCG
>JAVVFK010000142.1:0-6424 GCA_032251015.1 Elusimicrobiales bacterium | reverse complement strand
GCCTGGCCTCCACCCTCATGACGGCCCTGCGCTTCGGCGTGATAATCAACCTGGCGCTGGCGTTCTTCAACCTGGTGCCGATCTACCCGCTGGACGGCAGCCAGGTCCTGCTGGGCCGCCTGCCCGACGGGGCGCTGCGGATATACGAAAAGCACGTGCCCTACGGAATTTATATAATCTTCGGGCTGATACTGACGGGCGTCCTTAAGTATATTATCCTTCCGCCCATCTATTACGCGCTGACCCTGCTGGCCGCCTTGGGCCTGCCGGTGATATAAGAAGCTTTATGGAAGAGAAAAAAGCGGCAAAGACCGTCGTTTCCGGCATGCGTCCCACCGGGCGCCTGCATCTGGGCAATTACTGGGGCGCGCTGCGCAACTGGGTGGAGCTGCAGGATAAGTACCGCTGTTTTTTCTTCATAGCCGACTGGCACGCGCTGACCACCGCCGAGGACACCGTCGGCCTGCGCGATAATACCCGCCTGCTGGTGGTGGACTGGCTGACCGCCGGCCTGGACCCGGAGAAGTGCGTCATTTTCAGGCAGTCCGACGTGAAAGAGCACGCCGAGCTGGCGCTGCTCATGGGCATGATGACGCCCATCAGCTGGCTGCTGCGCAACCCCACTTTCAAGGAACAGCTGCGGGAGCTTTACAAGGCCCGCTACAAGGGCCAGGAAGACAAGATGAGGAAGGCCGAGGGCGTGACCAGGGCCCTCGCTGAGGCCCACGGCCACGAGGCCGACGACATGGCCCTCCACTCCGACATGGCCACCTACGGCTTCCTCGGCTACCCGGTCCTGCAGGCGGCCGACATCGCGCTCTACGGCGCCGACTATGTCCCCGTAGGCAGGGACCAGCTGCCGCACCTGGAGCTCAGTCGCGAGATAGTCCGCCGGTTCAACAGGGCGGCCGGCAGGCCCGTGCTCACCGAACCCGAGCCGCTGCTGACCGCTTCCCCCATGGTGCCGGGCCTCGACGGGCGCAAGATGAGCAAGTCCTACGGCAACGCGATAGAACTGGGGGAGGACCCCAAGGCGGCCGAGGCCAAGATAAAGAAGATGTTCACCGACCCTAAGAAAATAAAGGCCGACGACCCGGGCCACCCCGAGGGCTGCGTCGTCTGCGCCTTCCACAGGATCTACAACCCGGACTGGAAGGCCCGCGAGGAAGAGTGCCGCGCCGGCAAGGTCGGCTGCGGGACCTGCAAGAAGCAGCTCGCGGAGCTGATGGCGCCGTCCCTGGCGGATTTCAAGGCGCGCCGCGAGCCTTTCGAGAAGGACCCGGCCCTGGCCGACAGGATACTCGCCGCCGGCGCGGAGAAGGCGAAAGCCGCCGCCGCGGAGCTCATGTCCGGAGTCAATTCGGCCCTCAGGATAAAATGAAAGAACTCGATATACATCTCGACATCTTCGAGGGGCCGATAGACCTCCTGATACACCTTATCAGGAAGAACAACCTCGACATCTACGATATCCCGATTTCCCAGATAACCAGCGAATACCTGGAATACCTGGACATAATGAAGAGCCTCAACCTGGAGATAGCCGGCGAGTTCCTCGTCATGGCCTCCACGCTGATGCAGATAAAGGCCAAGGTGCTGCTGCCGTCGCAGGTGGACAGCGAGACCGGCGAGAAAGGGCCGGACCCCCGCGGCAAGCTGGTCAACATGATCGAGGAGTACCAGCGCTACAAGGGAGCCTCCAAGTCGCTCGAGGAGCGCTTCTCCAGCTACAAGGACGTCTTCTACCGCGGCTCGCCGGTCTTCACGAACGAGGAGAAGTTCCTGGACCTCGAGATCTTCGCTTTCGTCGAGGCGGTTAAGCGCGCTTTCGCGCGGCTGCCCGACGCCGTGGCCGTGGAGGGGGAGTCCTACCCCCTGGAACCGCGCATCGACAGGATACTCGACCTGCTCAGCAAAAAAGAGTGGGTGCTGCTCGACGAGGTTTTCGCCACCGAGAGCGCCAGGCCGGGCGTCATAACTTGCTTCATCGCCCTGCTGGAACTGGTCAAGCAGCGCCGCATCATGGCCAGGCAGGACGACGCCTGCGGCGAGGTTCGCATTTACCTGCGGCCCGAGCCCGCGGCCGCGCCCGCCGCATCGGCGGGGGACACCATGCCGCATGGTGTCCCGGTTCCACCCGAACCGGAACAGCCCGCGACGGAGCCGCAAGCGCCGGAGTCCCCGGCCCAGGAGTGAGGAATTTATGGAAGATACCCAGCTTAAGAAAGTCATAGAGACCCTGCTTTTCATAACGGATCACCCGCTGCCCGTTGAGCGCCTGGCGCAGGTCTGCGAGGTGAAGGACGAGGCCCGCATAGCGGCGGCCATAGAGGCGCTGCGCGAAGACTATGTCCGGGAGGACCGGGCCCTGCGAGTGATGGAGGTCGCCGGCGGCTTCCAGCTGGGCACCGACCCGGACCTGGGCTTCTGGGTCCGCAAGCTTTACCACAGCCGCATGACCGTGCGCCTGTCGGCCGCCGCGCTGGAGACGCTCACGATCATCGCCTACAAGCAGCCGCTGACGCGCGCCGAGGTCGAGGCCGTCCGGGGAGTGGAGGTCATCGGCCCGCTGGAGACGCTGATAGAGCGCAAACTGGTCACCGTCGTCGGCCGCAAGGAGACGGTGGGCCGCCCTCTGCTCTACGGGACCACCGACGAATTCCTGCGGCAGTTCGGCCTGTCCTCGCTGGACGCGCTGCCCAAGCTTGAGAGCATAGTGGCCGAGCCCAAGGAAGTGCCGTCCGGCGCCGACGAGCAGCCGCCGCTGCCGCTGGACGGGGATTTCCCGCTGCCGGTTCTTGAGAAGCCCGCCGAGACCGACGAGGGCGCAGAGTTCGATTCTCCCGTATCGGCGGGGGACACCATGCGGCATGGTATCCCCGTTCCGCCTGCCGGCGATCCCGCGCTGCCGGAAGCCCCCGCGGAAGAGGCCCCCGCTGCCCCGGAAGAGGAGGAATCCTTTCCGGATCCGGACGACGGAGCCGCCGCTCCCGAAGAGGAGCCTTCCGGGATCGTTCCCGCCGCCGCGGAGTCCGAGATCCAGTCCGGAGAGGGAGAGGACGGGGGGCCGCGGGAAGGGAACTGATCCCGCCCGCGCCGGCCTCCGCCGGGTCCCGCGTTTTTTTTTCGCATATGCCCGAGATAAGAAAAGATCCCGTTTTCGGCCAGTGGGTGATAATCGCCTCCGAGAGGGGACGCCGCCCCAACGAATTCGCGCTCCCGCCCGAGGCGGCTTCGTCCATGATCTGCCCTTTCTGCCCGGGCCGCGAGGATCAGACGCCCCCGACGGTCTGCCAGCGCACCGGCCAGGACGGGAACTGGAGCATCCGGGTCGTTTCCAATAAATTCCCGGCCCTGACCCCCGAGCCCCCGCCGCGCGGCGCCGAGTCCGGTCCCTACCTGAGCGAGGAGGGCCTGGGCATACACGAGGTCATAATCGAGACCCCCGTCCACGACCTGCACATGGACAGGATGGACGAGGCCGATATCGCGGCGGTACTCTCCGTGTACATCGAAAGGATACGCGAGCTCAAGAAGGACCCGCGCATCAAGTACGTGATGATCTTCAAGAACCACGGGCGCAACGCCGGCGCCAGTCTCTCTCACCCGCATTCCCAGCTGGTGGGCATGCCGATGGTCCCGACCCGCCTGTCGCAGGAGATAGAGGGCGCGGCCAAGTACATGTCCGAGAAGGGCTCCTGCGTCTACTGCGACATGGCCGCCGCCGAGATCGAAAGCGGCCGCCGCCTGATACTGCGCGAGGGCCCCTTCGTCGCGATAGCCCCCTACGCCAGCCGCTTCTCCTTCGAGACCTGGATAATGCCCGTGGACCACGCCAGCCATTTCGAGGAGATCGCCCCGACGGATATCCCCGCGCTGGCCGCGGCGCTCAAGGAAGTCCTCTCCCGGCTGAACACCGCCGTGGAGGGGCCGGCCTACAACCTGATAATCCACACCACGCCGGTGCACGCGCCGACGGCGGCGCACTACCACTGGCACATAGAGATAATGCCCAAGCTGGCCCACGTGGCGGGCTTCGAATGGGGCACCGGGTTCTATATCAATACCGTCTCCCCCGAGGAAGCGGCGGAAACTCTCCGCAACGGCGGGAAATACAAAGGATGACGCCATGAAGATACTCGTAGCGGCAAGCGAAGCTTTCCCTTTCTGCAAGACCGGCGGCCTGGGCGACGTGGCCGGGGCGCTGGCCCAGGTCTTCGCCCGCGCCGAAGGAAACGAGGTCGCGCTGTTCCTGCCGCGCTACCGCAACATAGGCGGGGGCGCCTTCTCCTTCAAGGCGGTCGGCGGCAGCTTCCTCATCCCGATGGGCGGCCGCATGGAGACCGCCACGCTGAGCCACGTGCAGTGGGGCAAGGTCAGCGTCTACTTCGTCGAGAGCCAGAAGTATTTCGACAGGCCCGGCATCTACCGCACGGCCTACGGCGATTTCGAGGACAACGACGAAAGGTACATTTTCTTCACCCGGGCCGTGCTCGAGGGCGCCAAGTTCATCGGTTTCAAGCCCGACGTGGCGCACTGCCACGACTGGCAGACCGGCCTGCTGCCCGCCTATCTTAAGACCTCCTACCGGATAGACTCCTTCTACGCCAAGACGGCGACGGTGTTCACGATACACAATATCGCTTACCAGGGGATGTTCGGCCGCGACACCTTCCTCAAGGCCGGTTTCGACTGGACCGACTTCACCCCGGAGAAACTGGAGTTCTACGGCGGGATAAACTTCCTGAAAGCCGGTATAGCGATGGCCGACACCGTGACCACGGTGAGCCCCACCTACGCCGCAGAGATACAGCACCTGCCCGATTTCGGCAAGGGGCTCGAGGGCGTGCTGCGCCACCGCTCGTCCGACCTGTTCGGCATCATAAACGGCATCGACGAGGAGATCTGGGACCCCGCCACCGACACTTTCATCGAGCGGGGCTACGACTTCAAGAGCTACACCCGCGGCAAGGCGGCCTGCAAGAAGGCGCTGCAGGAGGCGTGCGGCCTGGAGCAGAACAAGAACCTGGTGCTGGCGGGCGTGGTCTCGCGGCTCGACAGCCAGAAGGGCCTGGACCTGATACTCGAGACGGCGCCGGAGTTCCTGGACAGCATGCAGTTAGTGGTGCTGGGCGTGGGCGACCCGGCGCTGACCGAGGGCTTCAAGCGGCTCGCCGCGGCCAACCCGGGCCGCGTATATTTCAAGCCGGGGTTCGACGAGGGCTTCGCGCGCGAGATCTACGCGGGCACCGACATTTTCCTGATGCCGTCGAGGTTCGAGCCCTGCGGGCTCAGCCAGATGATCTCGATGCGCTACGGTTCGCTGCCGGTGGTCACCCGCACGGGCGGGCTCAAGGATACGGTCAGCTACAACGGCGAGCCCAAGGATTCCAACGGCTTCGCCATAGACGCTCCCGAGGCGGACCAGCTCCGTTCCATTCTGGGCCATATCGTCTCCATGTTCAAGTGGCGCGACCTCTGGACCTCCATGGTCAAGAACGCGATGAAGGGCGACTACTCCTGGAGCCGCTCCGCCGCGGACTACCTCAAACTCTTCGGCATCGCCTGGCAAAAAAAGCAGCTGTAGGCCGGGGACGTTGTTTAGTTCTTTAGTAGTTATCAACAGGTTGAGCCAGTGCCCCTTCTTTTCAGGTTATACCCGAAAAATAACTAAAGAACTAAACAACGTCCCCTGAGACCTGAGACCCAGGCACGGCCTGGGTCTTTTGCTTCTGGCGGAGGAGATCCGCATAACCGATAATGTAACTGATGGGTACAAAATATCTTAAGGGCCTCGTTTTCGCGCTGCTGATAGCGGCGTTCCCTTTCACGGCTTTCGCCCAGCAGGCCCCGGTGCTGCCGGAACTGCCGCCCATGCCCGTTACCGGGGATATGGGCGAGCTGCCTGCGCCGCCGTCCGCGCCCGTTCCCCCGCAGATCGTAAACGGCCCGGTGCCCGGCCCGGCCATACCCCTTCAGCCGCCGCAGGCTGTGCAGGACCCGCCGGAGCCGGTCCAGCCCGCCCAGCCCTCGCAGTCCCAGTCCCCGGTCCCGCAGGCCTCTACGGTGCCGGCCGCCGCCATACCCCCTTTCGCTTTTTCCGACCGGGCGGACGTGGAAAACCTGATCGCCTCGGCTATATACGGCTGCTCCGAGAGCGTCGACGTGGCGGTCTACGGGTTCACGCTGCCGCGGGTGGCGGCCGCGATACTCGACGCCCATAAGCGCGGGCTTAAAGTGCGCGTCATCGCCAACGAGTCCCACGCGCTCGGTTCCCGGGTCAGCGAGGAGCTCAAGGCCCTGATGGCGGGGGGAGTGGAAGTGCGCACGCTGCGCGGGGCCGGTTCCTACGGCATCATGCACAACAAGCTGGGGATATACGACGGTAAAATGGTCTCGGCCGGGTCGTTCAACTGCGCGCTGA
>JAVVFK010000141.1:0-6433 GCA_032251015.1 Elusimicrobiales bacterium | reverse complement strand
GGCCGCCGGCTCGCTCATCAATTTCGCGCTGGGCGTGACCGCCGTCGACCCGCTCCGATACGGGCTCAGCTTCGAGCGGTTCTTCGACACCTCGCGCTCGCCTTTTCCCCCGCTTACCGTCGAGGTGCAGGAGACGCGCCGCGGCAAGTTCCTGGAGCTGCTGGCCAAAAAGCACGGCGCCGACGCCGTGGCCGCCTCGGGCTATTTCAGCGTCAAGCAGCCGCGCAACCTGGCCCGCGACCTGGGTATAGCGATGGGGACCGACCGCGCCGCCGTGGAGCGGCTGGTCTCGGCCATACCGTTCAATCACCGCGGCGAGGTCTCGGACCTGGTGGAGGTGAAGCACC
Source organism: Elusimicrobiales bacterium (assembly GCA_032251015.1). Taxonomy (GTDB): domain Bacteria; phylum Elusimicrobiota; class Elusimicrobia; order Elusimicrobiales; family UBA9959; genus UBA2231. The sequence continues at coordinate 6,086 of JAVVFK010000141.1, read as the reverse complement.
TGCTGACCGATCCCGCCGTGGAGAAGCTGGCCGACTTCACCGACCGGCTCTGCGGCGTCAAGAACGGCTCGGGCGCCGACAATACCGGCGTGGTGATAACGCCCGGCCCGGCCGCCGCCTCGATGCCGCTCTCCAACGCCGGCCGCCGCGGCGGGCTGGCCGCGCAGTACGGCAAGCGCGACCTTGCGGGCCTGGGTTTCATGCAGTTCGACCTGGCCGGCCAGCGCGCGCTGGACGCGCAGCACGCCGCGCTGGAGCGGATAAGGACGCGCGGCTTCGACATAGCGGAGATACCGCTGGACGATCTCAAGACCTGGACGCTCATCTCGCACGGCGTCACCACCGGCGTCTTCGGCCTGGAGACCGAGGGCGTCAAGAAATACCTGGTGCAGCTGCAGCCCGGCCGGCTGGAGAACCTGGCCGCCCTGCTGGCGCTCTACCGCCCCGGCCCCATACAGGCCGGCATGATGGACGCCTTCATCGCCGCCGGCGCGGCCAAGACCGCCGCCTATCCCCACCCGGCGCTGGAGCCGGTGCTCAAAGAGACGCGCGGGGTCTTCCTCTACCAGGAGCAGATAATGGACGCCGCCGCGCTCATCGCCGGTTTCGGACCGGCCCGCGCCAACGACCTGCGCCGCGCGCCCGCCCGGCGCGACGGGCCGGAGTCGGAAAAACTGCGCAAGGAATTCATAGCCGGCGCCAAGAAGAAAAAGTTCGGCCCCAAGGACGCCGGCCTCATATTCGACGCCATGGCGGGTTTCGCCGCCCACGCCTTCTGCAAGGCGCACGCGGTGTCGCAGGCGCTGCTGGCCTACCGCCAGGCCTGGCTCAAGGCCAATTACCCGCGCGAGTTCATGACCGCCCTCATAGAGAACGAGCACGGGCGGCAGGACCAGGGCAGCTACGCGCTCTACATGGCCGAAGCGCGCCGCATAGGCGTAAAGATATAGGGCCTATACCGGCCTGCCCCTAAGACCCGGAAAAACCGCGCCGAATAACGCCGCAAAACCGGGCCTTTCGCCTCATCAGCGAAAGGCCCGTTAAATTCCATAATAAGGGTATGACAAAAACCGCCATCATCATTTCCCTTATGTTAGCCCAGGTGCCGGCCTTCGCGGCCGAGACCGATCATTACACCCTCGCCGACCACGAAGTGGCCGATATCACCGGCGAGCTCAACGCCTACGCCAACCGCGCCGTCTACGACATCCTCGAGAACCTCAACCGCGACGGCGGCTGCTCCGCCCCGGCCGAAAAGCCCGCGCAGGACCATTTCATCAACGACGACTTTCACAACGAGCCGGCGCCCAGGACCGCCGAGGAGAAGCTCTACGCCCGGCTGCGCACCGTCTTCGCCAACCACGGCAAGAGCCGGCTGATAAACGACCTGCTCGACGGCCGCATACAGCGCAGCGTCATACCGCTCGACGAATCGGTATACGGCGAATGGTCCGTGGGCAACGGCTTCCTGCTGGGCCGCAGCGGCGCCGCCAAGAGCCCGCTGGCGCTCTCCCCCCTCATCAAGGTCGGCGGCCACGTGATAGGCGTCGACAAGATGGAGCACATGTTCGGCATGGGCTACGCCTACTTCAAGCGCCACCACCTGCGCGGCATGAAGATGCGCCGCGTGCTCAAGATCGGCGTCATGGCCGAGAAGACCTACCTGGGCGGCAACTTCCTGGCCACCGGCGTATTCACCTACGCCGACCTCTCCGCCAACTTCAACGGCATGCGCTTCTGGAACCATATGCTGCAGAAGGACGACGACGCGCTGGGCAAGCAGCACAATTACGGCCCCTATATCACCTGCGAAGCCGGCCAGTGGAAACAGAACCCCGAACGCCCCATAGACTTCTCCCGCTACGTGGACCTCACCTACCAGGAGAACCAGAACTGCTCCAAGTTCGCCACCCAGAGGGGCGTGGAGAAGTTCAAGGAATCGCTGGGGCGCCTGCAGGCCAAGCACGGCAAGACCCGCGCCGGCTTCGCCTGCCCCGCCGACCCCGCCGCGCTGGAAGAGGCCGCGGCCAGGTACAAGGTGCCGGTCAACGGCGGCACCACCATCGACCACTGGATAGTAAACCGCGACGGCAACGAGAAGGTCTCCTACTTCAACGAGTTCTAACCCGACCTTCCCCCCCGCAAAACAGAACCCCCGCCAAGCGGCGGGGGTTCTCATTTTTACGGCGGCGGACGGGGTTAGAGCGCGGCGACGGACATCAGCGCGGCGGTGTTCTCGCGCAGCCAGCGGCGGTGCGATTTATAATCGGGGCAGGCAGCTCGCACATGCGCCCAGAAATCGCGCGAATGATTGAGCTCGCGCAGGTGGCAGAGCTCGTGGATCACCACGTAATCCAGCACGGCCGCGGGCGCGGCGGCCAGCCGCCAGTTGAAATTGAGATTGCCTTTCGCCGAGCAGCTGCCCCAGCGCGTGCGCTGCGAGCGTATGGCTATGCGCTTGTACGGTATGCCCAGCGCGTCGGACCAGTGCTCCGTGCGGGCGGTGATGAGCACGCGCGCGCGGGCGACGTCGGCGCGGCGGCGCTTCGAACAGTACGGGGACACCATGCGGAATGGTGTCCCCCGCTGATGCGGCGGGCGCGGACGCGGGACGTCGAACATGCCGGGCAGGTCGCGCGAAAGCCCCCGCAGGAAGCGGTTTATGTCCCGGCAGATCTCGCCCACTTTCACGCCCGTCATTCCAGCTCCAGCAGTTCGCCGGGACCGTCGCGCAGCGCGGTATGCAGCTTGAACTTAAGCGCCTGCTTCTTCTTTTTGAAATGTTTGCGCACTTCCAGCAAGGGGAGGCCCGGCTTATTGCACTTCTCGCTCAGGTGCGCCAGCACCACTGCCTGCGGCGGGCCGTCGGCCTCGCAGACGCGGCAGAGGAAATCGGCGGCCAGCGGGTTGGACATATGGTATTCAGAGCCGGGATGCCAGTTGAGCCGCCGCAGTTCCGGATCGTGATTGGATTCCAGCAGCAGCAGGTCGGCGCCGGCGGCGAAGGCCACGTGCGTGTCGGTGAAGGCGTTGAAATCGGTGAAGACGGCGGCCCGGCGGCGCTTGAGCCCGCGCCCGTAGGTCACGTTCAGCGCCGAGGTGTGGTAGCCCGGCGCGTGCGGCACCTCGGCCTGCGACACGGTGAAGTCGCCCAGAACCAGCGCGCCCTCGAACGGGCTAATAACGCCGGCGTGATCCCGGCCGCAGCGCTCCAGCACCTGCGCGGCCGCGCGCGGGTGGCAGTACGCCTTCAGCCCGGACTCGGCCAGTATTTTAAGCGAATTTTTGTTGATGTGGTCGCCGTGGGCGTGGGTCAGGACGGCGCCCAGCAGTTCTCCGCAGAGAGCGCGCGCCTCGGCTATCACCGCGCGGCAGTCGCGCTGGCAGCCCGGCGCGAAATCGATGAAGAGCCCGGCGCCGCCGGTCCATACCAGCGCCGCGTTGCCGCCGCTGCCCGACCTGAACGATTTGAATTTAAGCATTTCCCGTCCTCGCCGTCCCGCCGCGGAGCTTGTCGAGCGCCTCTTCCTTGAGGCGCGCGGCCTCGCGGGCCTGGTCCAGCGTCACCTGCACGAAATGGATGGCCTGGCCGGGACCGTACTGGCAGAGCAGGTCGATATCGGCCGAGATGACGCTGAAGATGCGCGGGTATCCGCCGGTGGTCTGGCGGTGGCGCAGCAGGATGATCGGCCCGTCGGGCGTGAGCTGAACGGTGCCGTCGGCCACCGCCCCGGAGATCATGTTGCCCATATCGCAGTCCACGCCCGGATCGCCGGAGAGCCGCATCCCCATGCGGTCCATCTTGACCGTGGTGCGCCACTGCGTGAAGAAGAACTGGCCGGGCTGCCTGAGGCATTTGTACTCGGGGCCGGGCACCACGCGGATGCGGTTCTGCGGGTCAGTCCAGCCGCCCACGGCCACGAAGGGCACGGCCTCGCCGGGCGGCGGGCCGCCGCCGGCGCGTCCCCTGAAAGAGAAATAAGTGTACATGCCGTAGCGGCGGTTGCCGAAGGTGAGCCGGTCGCCGGCCGCGGCCTCGTAGACGCGGCTGTGGTCCACCTCCATCGTAGAGCCGTCGGGGCGGGTGAGTTTTGCGTCCACCGCTCCGCCGGTCAGCGCGAAGCGCCCCGGCGTGAGCAGCTCTATCTCGGGCGGGCCCACTATCTCCAGCGCGGGCGCGCCCTCGGGATTGCCCAGCATTAAATTGCCGCGCCGCAGCGCGAAGCGGTCCATCGCGCCGGCCGGCGAGATGCCTATGTCCTGCCTGCCGTAAACCGGCAGGCCGGCCGTGCCGCAGAAGCCGGGCCGCACCAGCCGTATATTGCCGCGCACGCCGGAGGCGGCCGCGGCCCTGAGCGCCTTCTCTATCGTCTCGCCCAGCCGGCCGGCCAGGTCCAGCGCTATCGGCGAATCGGAATGAATGCAGAGCGTGTCGGCCTTGACGCTCTTCCAGGCGGGGCGGGCCGGGTCGCCGCTCACGTTCACGCGGCCGCGGGCCACTATCTCCGTCGCCTGGGCCAGAGCCTCGCCCAGGTCCTTTATCACGCCGCCGGCCTTGCGCGGCGCCAGGCATAGGCTGGCGGCCTTGTCGTCCCAGCCGTAGCGGCGGTCCACGAAAGCCTCGCGCAGCACCACCACGCCCTGACGTCGGGCGGCGGACGCTATCTCGGAATCGTTGGGCGCCAGCAGCGTGGCGATCTCGTTCTTCTTGAGCCAGCCGGCCAGCGTGCCCGCCAGCGCCGCGTCGCGGCAGGCGTCGTTGTAGAGCGCGCCGTGGAACTTGACCATTTTGGCGCCGGGCAGCAGCGAGAGTTGCGCGTCCAGCGAGGCCAGCAGCTCCGCCTCGGGCAGCCGCATCGTCTCGCGGCCGAAATTGGGCTTGTCGGGATAGGAAAGGTGGGCCGATACCGCCACGCCGTGCCTCACGGCCAGGGCGCGGAAGGCGGCCACGCTCTCCCGGTCGCCCGCGTGGCCGTCGCAGGCGATATTGGCTATCTGCACCAGCTCCATCAGCAGCCGGTCCTCGGCGTGCATGGGGCCGCGCTCGCCTATGTCGCAGTTGATCTGCACCGTCATTGCGCCCTCTCGAAGACCACCGCGTCGCCGGGCTCGATATCGTAGAGCAGCTCCGGCCGCGTCATGCCTAAAATGTTCCAGCCGCCGGGCGAGGTCTCGGGATAGACGCCCGTCTGCTCGCCGGCTATGCCCACGGCGCCCGCCGGCACGGCCAGCCGCGGCGAATCCAGCCGCGGCGTGACCAGGCTCTTGTCCAGGCCCAGCAGGTAGGGAAAATGAGGGCGGAAACCGACCAGCGCCACCAGGTACTCGGGCGCCAGATGGCGCTTTATGACCTCTTCGACGTCGAGCTTGGACAGCTCCGACACGCGCGCCAGGTCCTCGCCGTTATAGACCACCGGCAGCGAGTGGCGCTTGGCCCCCTGCACGACCAACGACGCCTCGTCGGACGGCACATCCGCCAGGCAGCGGTTGACCGCCGCGCGAATGGCCTCCCAGTCGCAGAGCGGGTCGGCGTGCGCCGCCAGCGCCACGTAGGACGGCACCAGGTCGCGCACGCCCAGCCGCCGCAGCTCCGGGGCCTTGCGCAGCTTACGGTACGCCCAGAGCACCCGCAGCGAGGTCAGCCGGTCGATCTTATCGCCCAGCTGCCAGCACAGGCACGCGTCGCCTATAAAATAAGTATTAGTCTTAGCTCCGGCGGCCATACCGGGACTATTATATCACTAAGGGGCCGGCCGTTGCGGACAATCGCAACAGCCGCAGCAGGACTCCGCGCAGCGGTCCATCTGCTTCGCCCGGTATTCCCCCAGCGACCTGAACGTGGCGCAGCCCCCCAGCATCAGCCCCGCCAGCGCCGCCATCGCCATCACCCTCAGTCTCGCCATAACTATCATCCCTTTATTCCCCTCACAACCGCCCGATAAGTTCAATTGGTCAACAGCCTGTTGACCAATTACACCCTTCCCCGCGCGCCCCTTCCCTAATTGTCCAACAGCCTGTTGGACAATCTTCACACATCCCTCTTGAATAGTATAAACACCCCCCGCGACAACGTAGTGTCGCTCATT
>JAVVFK010000140.1:0-6457 GCA_032251015.1 Elusimicrobiales bacterium | reverse complement strand
GTCCTCGCCGTAGAAGGGCGTGAACGCCTCGTCGAAGCCGCCTATGCTCCTGAGCTTGGCCGTGTCCACGAAGGCCTCGGCCCCGCTGAGGAAAAGGGACGGGGCGCGGCCGCCCGACGCGGGCAGGTAGTTGGCGCTGCCGTCCACCTGGAGCCCGTTCCAGGCCGGGTATTTGGCCGAGTCCTGTATGACGTCGTCGTCCATGCCGATTATCCGCCCCATCACGCCGAAAACCTCAGGGTCGGAGAAATAGGCGAAGAGCGGCCTGAAATAATCCTTCTCCAGCCGGATATCGGTGCTCATCAGGAAGGTGAGGGGCTTGGAGGCCCTGGCGATGCCGCGGTTTATATTGACCGAGAACCCCGCGTTGACGGAGTTCTCTATGAGTATGACGCCGGGGTAGTTCTTCTTTAGGAAGGCGACGGAATCGTCGGTGGAGGCGTTGTCGGAGATTATAACCTCGTATTCCCCCGCGCCGGCGGCCAGCGCCGCGAAGAGGTGCGGCAGGTTGTCCGCCAGCAGCGAGGCGCCGTTGTAATTGGGTATGACCACCGATAGGCCGGGAAGTTCTTTGCCGGGAGCGTTCTCCATCGGATTTATTATACCAGACCGGCGCCCGGCTTTTGTGTTTTCTTTCCCCATAATTTGTAAAATTATACGCGGAGAAAAAAAGCCGCGTACAGGAGAACTTATGGCCGATTATTTCCCCCTTAAAGAGAAAACCCGCTACGAATACCGCTACAAGAGCACCGAATTCGACGGCGCGGCGAAAGTTTTCATAGACATACTCACGGTGTCGAAAAAGGCCGCCAAGACGGTGGCCCAGGCGCGCATGACCTTCGAACTGCGCGATACCCACGTCACCGAGTACAACATCACCCGCGACGCCAAATGGCTGACCACCGCCGACGGCGTCATAATCGGCGGTCGCCGCGAATTTCCCATCCCGCCCAAGGAAGGCGCCAAGTGGAACGAGCATCCCGACGCCAACGAGATAATCTCCCTCTCCGACAAGGTCTCCATAAAGGCCGGCAAGTTCGACAAGTGCATGAAGGTGGTCTCCCAGCTTTCCGGGGGCGACTCCGGCAAGGCCGTCCGCTATTACGCCCCCGGCACCGGCTACATCCTGGAGGAATACTCCGCCGAGGACAAGACCTGCGAGCTCGAACTGGTCGCCGTGGGCAAGGTCCCGCCGCCGCCGGAAAAGAAGAAGAAGTAAGCGGAATGAAGACCCCCACCGTAAAGCAGCTCCTGTCCTCCGATTCCCCCAGCCAGGGCGCGGCCGCCCAGGGCTGGATAAAGACCCGCCGCGATTCCAAGGCCCTTTCTTTCGCCGAACTCAACGACGGCTCCTGCCGCGCCAGTCTGCAGCTGCTTATCGAGCCGTCGGTGCCGGGCCTGGCCGAGCTGCTGCCCCGCCTTACCGTCGGTACCGCGGTGCGCGCCGAGGGCGACCTGGTCGCCTCGCCCGCTGCCGGCCAGAAGTACGAGCTCAAGGTCTCTAAGCTTGAGATCTACGGCGGCTGCGACGCCGACAAGTACCCGATACAGAAGAAGAAGACCTCCGACGAGTTCCTGCGCACCGTCGCGCACCTGCGCCCGCGCACCAACAAGTACGCGGCCATGCTGCGGGTCCGCGCCGAGCTTTCTTATGCCGTGCACACCTACTTCCGCGACAAAGGCTTCACCTACGTGCACACCCCTATCTTCACCGCCTCCGACTGCGAGGGTGCCGGAGAGATGTTCACGGCCACGGCCTTCGACCTTACCCGGCTTAAGGACATCCCCAGGACCGAGGCCGGGGAAATAGACTTCTCGAAGGACCTGTTCGGCAAGAAGGTCGGCCTCACGGTGTCCGGCCAGATGGAGGGCGAGGCCCTGGCCCTGGCGCTGGGAAAGATCTACACTTTCGGTCCGACTTTCCGCGCCGAGAACTCCAATACCTACCGCCACTGCGCCGAGTTCTGGCAGATAGAGCCGGAGATGGCGTTCTACGACCTCGACGACGACATGGACCTCGCCGAGGACTTCACCAAGTCGCTGGTAAAGGATATCCTGGAGAAGTGCCCTTCCGACCTGGAACTTTTCGGCAAGTTCGTAGAGCCGGCCCTGATGGACAATCTTAAGAACATCACCGATAACGTCTTCGAGAGGCTGTCCTACACCGACGCCGTTAAGATACTCGAGCCCGAGAACGCCCGTTTCGAGACCAAGGTCTCCTGGGGCGTGGACCTGGCCTCCGAGCACGAGCGCTTCCTGGTGGAGAAGTACTTCAAGAAGCCGGTGATGATGCATCACAAGCCCAAAGAAGTGGCCGCGTTCTACATGAAGCTGGAGGACGACGGCAGGACCGTGCGCGGCATGGACGTGCTGGTGCCGCGCATAGGCGAGATAATCGGCGCCAGCGAGCGCGAGAACAGGCTGGAAGTGCTGGAAGCCCGCATGCGCGAGCTTAATATGAAGGTGGACGATTACCAGTGGTTCCTGGACCTGAGGCGTTTCGGTTCCGTGCCCCACTCCGGCTTCGGCATGGGCTTCGAGCGGATGATGATGCTGGTCACCGGCATAGCCAATATCCGCGACGTGACCGCGTTCCCGCGCGTTCCCGGCTACGCCGAATTCTGATCGAAATACCCGTCAGACCGACCCGGAAAGTCCCCGCTCTATCTTATTGGCGAGGGACAGGGTCGCTCCGTTGTCTATCAGGGATAACCCCACTACCGGCTTGACCAGCAGGTTCGCCGCGGCCCGGCCGGCGTCGTCGCGGATATCCATCTTCACCGTGATCCCGAAACTGTGCAGCGACATCGGCGCCCTGGCGATTATAAGGCCTTTCTCCCTGTCGTTGAACTCCAGGACCAGCCCGGCCTGCTCGGTAAGGAAACGCAGGGCCAGGTCGTGGGCCTGCCCCGGCGGCACGTTCATCCTGAACTCGCGCTCGCGCCGCAGCGAGACGAAATCCTCGTCGCGCCAGCCCGGCACGTTCCTGACCGCCATCGAATGCATCTTCCCGCCCGCCAGCGACACCAGCGCGCCGAAGAACAGGGCGTAGAAGGCCGAGCCTCCCGCCGCCTCCCAGAAGTCGCGCGAATAAGCCCAGGTCAGCGCTAACCCCGCCGCGAAGACTGCCGCGAAAGTGTACAGGAACAATCTGAAGTAGAGCTTTCTTTCCATGTTTCCCCCTGCCCGCTTATTTAAACAATATCAGGCCGCTTTTTCAACCGCGGCCGGCGCATTCCGCCGGCGGCGGAGCGAGGTGAAGACGCCCGCGCCGGCCATGACGGCGAAGAGTACCACGGACAGGCGCATGGACGTCAGCAGGCCCTCGGCGTCGCCCGGGCCCAGGCGCGTCTTGCCCAGCACCATCGAGAAGATGAGCAGCACCAGCGCCATGCTGAACATCTGGCCGGTGAGGCGCATGGTGGACAGCGCGGCGTAGGCCACCGAATAGCGGCGCGGTTCCACGGCGCTCATGGCGGCGTTGGTGTTGGGCGAGGAGAAAAGAGCCAGGCCGAAGCCCAGCACGGCCAGGGCCAGCGCAAGATATGGCACCGGCGTGGACGGACCGGCTATGATGAACATCAGTATGCCGACGGCGGTGACGCCCATGCCGGCCGAGGCTATCCCCCCGGCGTCGCGGCGGTCGGAGAGCCGCCCCGCCAGCGGCGAGAAGACGGCCATGAACACCGGCTGTACGGCCAGCAGCAGCCCGGCCTGCACCGGGCTAAGACCCCTGGCGTACTGCAGGTAGAGGCTCAGTATGAAGCCGATGGCGAAGCTGGCCGAGTAGTTCAGCAGGGCCGTGAACGAAGACCAGGCGTAGACGGGGTTATTGAAGAGCAACTCCGAGTGGAAGACCGGATGCGCCGCGACGGCCTCGCGCTTCATGAAGTACCACAGGCCGCCGGCGCCGGCCGCCGCCAGCGGCACCGACCACATCTTGAGCACTCCCGAGAGGCCCAGCATCAGCAGGACTATCGATACGGCGTAGAGGGCCGACGACGGGACGTCCAGTTTCTCCCCCTCGGGCCCCTTCCACTCGGCGCGGAGTCTCGCGGCCAGGAAGAGGACTATCATCCCGAGCGGCACGTTCGCCCAGAACACGGCGCGCCAGCCGAGGGCGGCCGAGAGTATCCCGCCGATAAAAGGCCCGGCGGTCAGCCCGGTGTAGACGGACGCCGCCACCCAGCCCAGCGCGCGTCCGCGGCTCTCTTTAGGCGTCACCGCCGTAAGTATGGCCACGCTGGTGCCGAAGAACAGCGCGCTGCCCACCCCCTGCAGGACGCGCGCGGCCAGCAGCAGCGGCCCGGTGGCCGAAAGGGCGCAGAGTATGGAGGCTATGGTGAAAATGTAGTAGCCGATTATGAAGACGCGGCGGCGGCCGTAGATATCGGCCGCGCGGCCGGCGGGGATCAGCAGGGCGCAGGCGGCCAGCAGGAAGGACAGCGACACCCAGCCCATCTGCGCCGGGGTCAGCTCCAGGTCCAGCGCCATGGAGGGCAGGGCTATGTTGATGGCCCCCAGAGTGAAAGGCGTGGCGAACGCGGCGATCATCGTCATGAAGAGCACGGCGCGGCGCGCGTCGGGGCTGGGGTTGGTCATTGCATATATTTTATAATTTATCGTCGGCATAAGGAGAGACCATGAACCGGGAAGAAGCTTTGACGCTCCTGCGGGAGCACGTTAAGAACGAGAACATGATAAAGCATTGCCTGGCTTCCGAGGCCGTGCTGCGCGCGCTGGCCGCGCGCCTGGGCCAGGACCCGGAGAAATGGGCCCTGGCGGGCCTGCTGCACGATATCGACGTGGAACTCACCGGCGGCGACATGCTGCGCCACACGCACGAGGCCGCGCGCCTGCTCAGGGAGAAGGGCCTGCCCGACGACCTGGTGGAGGCCGTGCTGCTGCACAACGAGGCCGCCCATCCCGGCAGGACCCGCACCGACGCTTTCCATACCGCGCTGGCCGCCGGCGAGACCATAACCGGCCTGATAATGGCCACCGCCATGGTCTATCCCGACAAGAAGGTCGCCTCGGTGAAGCCGTCCTCTATCGTAAAGCGGATGAAGGACAAGCGCTTCGCCGCCTCGGTCAACCGCGACACCATCCGCGAATGCGAGAAGCTGGGGCTCACCCTGGAGCAGTTCGTGGAACTTTCGCTGGACGCGATGAAAGGCGTCTCGGACGAACTGGGTCTCTGAGTACCGCATGAAAGGCCCGCGCCGCCTCCTGCCGGTACTCTTCTTGCTGCTGCCCGCCGCGGCGGCCGCGGAAAAAGTCGTTATCTACCATACCAGCGACGTGCACGGCTGGTATTCCGCCCGCCCCGCCGAATGGGACAATGCGAACCCCTCCCGCCTCATCGGCGGTTTCGCCGCGCTGTCGGCGCGGATGAAGAAAGAGGATCACCCCGTCCTGCTGCTGGACTCCGGCGATATGTTCCAGGGCACGCCCGAGGGCATACTCACGCGCGGCCTGGCCAGCGTGGAACTTATGAACGAACTCGGCTACGCGGCGACGGTGCCCGGCAACCACGAATACGATTACGGCGAGGGCCCGCTGAAGGTTATAGCCTCCAGCGCCGCTTTCCCGGTCTTGGGCGCCAATATCTACCGTAAAGAGACCGGCGCCGTGCCCGGTTACCTGAAGCCTTATACGATAGTGGAGAGAGGCGGCAAAAAGATAGCCGTGCTCGGCATAGCCGGCCGCCATACCGCCACTTCGACGCTGCCGCAGAACGTGGCGCACCTGGATTTCCGCGACGAGGCCGCCGAAGCGGCCCGCTGGCTGACCGAGATACGCCGGAGCAGCCCGTCGGCCGTCGTCATGCTGATACACCTCGGGCTGGACGAGCGCTTCAGTCTCAAGCGGGTCGATATCTCTACCTGGACCTTCGCCGACGCCCCGCCCGGCACGCTGCGCGTGGCGCGCGCTGCGCCCGGCTTCGACCTGGTGCTGGGAGGTCATAACCATACCGCTTTATTGAAGGGATACCGGGACCCGGTCACGGGGACGGTATTCGGCGAGAGCGGCTACGGCCTTTCCTATGCCACCCGGGCGGAGCTGGATTTCGACGAGCGCACCGGCGAACTGAAGGGCCTCGAGGCGGCGCTGGTGCCGCTCTGGACCGACGAGACCGGCGAGGATCCGGTCATATTGAAACTGGTCGATGGATTCAAAGCGGAGGTGGAACGAGAGATGGGCCGCGTTCTTGGCCGGGCGGCGGACGACCTGCCGCAGGACCCCGGCTGGCTGGATTCGCCTATAGGTAATGTCCTGTGCGACTTGACGCGCGCCGCCACGGGCGCCGATATCGCCCTGCACAATACCAAGGCGATACGGGCGCCCATCCGCAAAGGCGAGGTAAAACTGCGCGACCTGCATCAGTCCCTGCCTTTCGAGAACACGATAGTGACGATGCGCCTTTACGGTTCGGACCTCAAGCGCATAATGGCCG
>JAVVFK010000013.1:0-21924 GCA_032251015.1 Elusimicrobiales bacterium | reverse complement strand
GGAACTGGGCATAACCCGGCGGAAGGACACCTCGATGAGGACGGCCGCCGAAATTACGGCCTTCTTCGCGCGGCTGGAACCGGCCGACCCGGTAAAGTACGATTTTTGCCTCACGCGGGCCGGCATACGCAAGGAAAAGGCTCCGCCGACTTTTTAGTAGAATATATGTTCCAAAATCGAAGCACGGGAGGGTATGCAATGGGAATAAAAGGCACCAAGACCGAGATCAACCTGCTCACCGCTTTCGCCGGCGAATCGCAGGCCAGGATGCGCTATACGTATTTCGCGTCCGCCGCAAAAAAAGAAGGCTATGTCCAGATTTCCAAGGCGTTCGAGGAGACCGCGGAACAGGAAAAAGAGCACGCGAAACGCTTTTTCAAATTTCTCGAAGGCGGCGAAGTGGAGATAAAGGCCGCTTTCCCCGCCGGCGTCATCGGCGACACTAAAACGAACCTCAAAGGGGCCGCCGACGGCGAGAATCATGAATGGGGCACCATGTACCCCGACTTCGCCAGGATAGCCCGCGAGGAGGGGTTCGAGGCGGTCGCCAAGACCTTCGACTACATCTCAGTGGCCGAGAAGCAGCACGAGGCCCGCTACCGCGGCCTGCTTAAGAACGTGGAGAACGGCACGGCTTTCAAAAAGGACAAGCCGGTCTCCTGGCGCTGTATCAACTGCGGCTACAGGCACGAGGGCCCCGAGGCCCCCGAGAGTTGCCCGGCCTGCGCCCATCCCAAGGCCTATTTCGAGCTGCTGGCCGAGAACTGGTAAAAAGAGTCAAGGAGGACGGCATGGACGAACAGATCAACGAAGGAACACCCGAGGAAACCGCCAAGCGCACCGTCACCATGAAGGGACAGCCGATGTCCCTGGTCGGGGACGAGATAAAGCCGGGTATGCCGGCTCCGGACTTCAAGGTGGTCGATAATAACATGACCCCGATGAAGTTCCTTCGCACTTACAAGGGCAAGGTGGTGGTGATCGCCTCGGTGCCTTCGCTGGACACGCCCGTCTGCGACCTGGAGATACGCCGGTTCAACAAGGAGGCCGAAACGCTGGACCCCGACATCAGCATCGTCACTATCAGCATGGACCTGCCCTTCGCGCAGAAGCGGTGGTGCGGTGCGGCCGGGGCGAACCGGGTGCAGACCTTCTCAGACCACCAGAAAGGCGATTTCGGCAAGGCCTGGGGGGTCCTGATAAAGGAACTGCGCCTGCTGGCGCGCGCCGTCTTCATAGTGGACAAGGAAGGCATGGTCAGGTACTCGCAGCTGGTGCCCGAGGTCGGCCAAGAGCCGGACTACGACGAGGCCCTGGCGGCCCTTAAGAATATCGCGGGGTAGGGGACTCCGTAACTACAAGGAGGAAAAAATGGCTGAAATGAACGGTATATACAAGTGCGAGGTCTGCGGGAACATCGTGGCCGTAGTGCACGCCGGCGAAGGGGAGCTGGTCTGCTGCGGCAAGCCGATGAACCTGATGACCGAGAACACGGTGGACGCGGCCAAGGAGAAACACGTGCCCGTCATAGAGAAGACCGCCGACGGCTACAAAGTAAAGGTCGGCTCGGTGGCCCACCCGATGGAGGAGAAGCATTTCATCGAGTGGATCGAGCTGATCGCCGACGGGAAGTCCTACAGGGCTTTCCTGAAGCCGGGCATGGCCCCCGAGGCCGAGTTCTGCGTCAAGGCCGACAAGGTCTCGGCGCGCGAATACTGCAATCTCCACGGACTCTGGAAGGCCTGAGTTAACCGATGAAGCTGTATTATTCGCAGGAAGAGGCGCTGCAGCTGGCCGTCCGCATAGAGGACAGGGGCGCCGACTTCTACAGGGCGGCCGCCGCCGGGTCGCAGGACCCGGAGACGGCCGCTCTTTTCATAAAGCTCGCGGAATACGAGGTGGAGCACGGTAAGTATTTCCTGTCGCTGCTGGACGCGAAATTCCCGGACTTCGAGCCGAGCCCGCTGGCGGGCGAACTGTTCGCCCTGGCCGACGCGGCCGTATTCCCGGAAAAGCCGGAGGACGTACCGGCCGCGCCCGCGGCGGCGCTCAGGCTGGCCATAGGATTCGAGAAGGACTCAGTGCTGTTCTACCTGGGACTCAAGGAAGCCGTCAACGATCCCGCCGGGTCCGAAGGCGTGGGGCGTATAATAAGGGAAGAGATGAGTCACATCTCCGCCCTGTCCGCCCTGCTTAAGAAAAAGCAGCCCCTAGGGGCGAAGGAGTAGTCATGAAAAAATACGTATGCAAAGTATGCGGCTATATCTACGACCCCGAGGCGGGCGACCCGGACAACGGCGTCCCCCCCGGCACTCCCTGGGAGAAAGTCCCGGAGGGCTGGGTATGCCCTGTCTGCGGAGTCGGCAAGGACGAGTTCCAGCCCGAAAGCTGAACTCCGCCGCGCAGGACAAAAAGAACGGCCGGGTCGACCCGGCCGTTCCTATTTTAAAATCGGGGACAGTATATTTAATTCCATATCCTAGGACGGTTCGCGTCTCTTGATGGGCGTGGAATTAAATATACTGTCCCCGGTTTTCCAGCAAGCCGCTTCGCGGGGATAGCCGGACCTGCGGAGCAGATCGGCGGCCTTCTCCAGCGCCGCGGGGTCACCGGCCAGGTCGTAGAGAAAGATGGAATCGCCCGCCGAAAAGTCCGGGGCGCGGCCCCAGAGCCAGCCGAACCTGTAACGGTCGGGGTAATAAGTCGCCTGCAGGTTGGTCGCGGACACCGCCAGCAGGCGCCGGCCGGAAGCGCAGAGATCCCCGGCATGGGAGGTCTCCGCTATCCCCGGGACATTGGTTATGACGCCGAGCGGCAGGTGCTTTATACCGTAATACTCCGGCCTGGCCACGCCGAAATAAGAAAGGACCACGGGCGGAGATCCCTCCTCTTCGAGTTTCCGGCCCAGGGTTTCCAGGTCCTGTCCCCAGTCAAGGTTCGAGTCCGTGAGATATTTCCACCCGTTCGGTTTCCCCCCGGCGGCTTCGCTGAAATAAGCCAGGTAGTAAGGGTGGGCGGAAACCACGAAGAAGAGAGAAAGCGCAGCGGCCGGAACGGCGATAATGACGCCTTTCCGCCGTGCGAGCAGAGACACCAGGCCCAGCCCGGCCAGCGCGGCGGCCAGCGGCATGACGGGCAGCAGGTGGCGCACCCCTATCTGCACCTTGGACGTCAGGGCCGAACCGAAATAGAACAGGAAAGGCAATACCAGCCAGAGCAGGGCGGGGCCGCGGCGGCGGAAGACCGCGGCCAGGCCCGCGGCCAGGAACATGACGAAAGCGGCCGGGTTCTTGAGCAGGAAGGCGGCGGGGAAATACCACCAGACACCGGTGCTGGAATAATATCCCATGGCGAAGGAGGGTCGGCCCTCGCCGAGCCTCCTGACGGTCGCGTTGAGCCCCTCGAAATAGAGCGCCAGGTCCCCCCTGTAGACGAGGGCCAGAACGGCCAGCGAGAGGGCGCAGTAAAGCAGCGCGTGCAGGAAGACCCTGCCTCCTTCCCGGCGAGGGCTGAAGAAGAGCATGTGCAGTACCCACAGGCCGGCTACCAGCGGCGGAACGACGAACATGCTGAACTTGGAGGCCATAGCCAGCCCGGCGCAGGCGGAGGCCAGGAGCAACTCGCGCCAGGGGAGCGGCCGCTCCGGTCCGTAGGCCTTGAGGGCGAAGAGGAATCCCCCCAGCAGGGAGGCAGCGTAGAACAGCGCCGCGGCCGCGTCGGTGGTGACCAGGGCGTTGTTGGAGATGAATACCGGCAGGAAATAATACAAGGCCAGGGCGGCGAAACCGGCCGCCGACGAGTGGAGCTTCAGGCAGAACAGGAAGATGACCGCCGAGAAACCAGCGGTCCAGGCAAGGAAGCCGAAGGCGCGCGAGGTATCGAGCAGCTCTTCCGGCGGGACAGTATTGTTGTAAAGGAAGTAATCGGAGTAATGATAGGGCATCCTTCGTTCAAAATACGGATGCACCGCGAAAGTCTCGGGGGCTTTGAGCAGCAGCGGCAGCGCCGAGAGCATCTCCGAGAACGGGGGGTGATCCATGATGTTGAGCGCGTAGCGGCCCGTCTTCAGGTAGGAATATCCGCTGGCCAGATGCACCGGCTCGTCGTAGGTAGGGGCCGAGCCCCTTATGAAAGAGAACCCGGCCCACAGGTGGAAAGCCAGTCCCGCCGCCGCGGCCAGGGCGAGGTAAAGCGCGCGGCCCCTGAGCCGCGTCCTCATTCGGCCCTCAGCGCTTCGGCGGGCTTTAGGCCCGCGGCCACCCAGGCCGGGTATATGGCGAAGACGAAGGCGGTAAGCGCGGCGATCAGGACGGACACCAGCGGCATCCATAGTTTTATGGGGCTGGGAGGCATGCCCAGCATGACCTTGGCCGGCACGCCCCAGAACCACCCGAGGGCGGTCCCCAGCAGGCCGCCGATAAGGCCCAGCATGACCGCCTCGACGATGAACTGCAGCATGATGTCGCCGCGGCCTGCGCCTATCGCCCGGCGGACGCCTATCTCCTTGGTGCGGGCGAAGACCGTGGCCAGCGTCACGTTCATGATGCCTATGCCGCCGGCTATGAAGGCCAGCATACCCAGCGAGATGGTGACCAGCGAGGAGCTTATGCTCCGAGACATGCTCTCCTTTATCGCGTCCATCTGGTTCTCGACCACGAAAACGTCCTCGTCGCCGAAACGGACCTTGAGGAAGTTGCGCACGAGGCGCATGGCCTCGTCGAAACCCTTCTCGTCGCCGGCGTCGATACTCACGTCGAGGGAATTGTGGGAGCGCAGGATATTGTAATGCGTCAGGGTGGTCACCGGTGCGAGCACCTTGTATTCCCCGCCCGACCACCAGACCCGCGGCGGCTTGCGAGAGGGGGGCATTTCCTCCAGGACCCCGATGACGGTGAAGTTTATGCCGTCCAGCTTCACCGCCCGGCCCAGGAGGTCGTTGTGGGTGATCAGCATATCGTAGCCGTTCATGTAGTTGTATTTCCGCCTTACGGTCTTGAAAAAAGCGTTGCTGGGCTCCGGGGGAGCCGGCCTGACCAGTACGCAGACGCGCAGCTTTTCGTCCACGTCGTGGCGGTCAAGGAACCTGCCCTTGAGGTCGTAGACGAAATCGCGCTTGCGCCACTCGGGCGTAACGCCCGCCACCCTGGTGACCACCCGCTGCCCGTCGTATTCCATGATACTGCGCCAGCTGGTCCCCTCCGGAGAGACCATGTAAAGGCCGGGGACCCGGTCCTTGAGCCGCAGGACGTCCTCGTAGGTCATGACCGGGGGAGGCACGTAGTCGTCGGGGTTGGACCAGGTCTGACTGTTGTTCTGGGAGATCTTCATCCTGGCCATGCCCGAGACCTGCTTCTGGCTCTCAAGGCGGGCGTAGGTGGCTACTATGGCGGAGAAAGCGTCTATGAACACCACGGACCCGGCCGCTATGGCCAGGAAGCTCAGGGTAGAGCGCGTTTTATGGGCCAGTATCTCGGCCAGTCCCGTTCTCGCGGCGTTATAAAGTGCGCGGGTCATTTATCCCCTCCCCGGGGGGACTCTATCTTCCCGTCACGCATCCTGATGTTCCTGCCGGCCCTCGAGGCCAGTTCCCTGTCGTGAGTGACCATTATGACGGTCATACCCTCGCGCCCGAGAGCGAAGAGTATGTCCATTATCTCCCGGCTGGAGGCGGAGTCGAGGTTCCCGGTCGGCTCGTCGGCCAGCAGCAGCCTGGGTGAATTGGCCAGCGCCCTGGCTATGGCCACGCGCTGGCGCTCGCCGCCGGACAGTTCTAACGGGGTCTTGCGTTCCTTGCCCGTAAGGCCGACGCGCGCCAGCAGGTCGTGGGCCCGGTGACGCATCTCGTCCTTCCCCGCTCCCGCGTACATCATGGGCAGGCAGACGTTCTCCAGCGCCGGCAGGCGGTTAAGAAGATGGAAGGCCTGGAAAACGAAGCCTATCCTGCGCAGTCTGGCGGCCGAGCGCTCTCCGTCGGACATATGCGCCGCGTCCAGGCCGTCGAACTCGTAGCCCCCGCCGCTGGGCTCGTCGAGGAGGCCGAGTATGTTCAGAAGCGTGGATTTGCCGCAGCCGGAGGGGCCGGTCACGGCCACGAACTCGCCCGGCTCTATGTCGAAAGTCAGGCCGCGGAGCGCCGGCCAGCCCGACTTGCCCCCCTCGTAGATCTTCTCGAGGTCGCGGCAGCGTATCATCTATTTAAGCGTCTCCGGCAGGGCGGTAAAGAGCACGTCCCCGGGCTCCACTTCGCCTTTCAGTTCCACCTCTATCTCGGACCTGAGCCCCGGGAAGACCTGGACCTTTTCGTACTCATAGCCCTGCTTACGGCGGTATACGTAGTAATTAAGGCCTTCCTGGAAAAGGACTTCGATGGGCGCCTTGACGGCGTCCTTCTTGGCTTTGAGATTGGCGGTTACGACCGCGCTCATGCCGACGCGCATCTTCTGGCTGGGACGGTCTATGCTGATGACCACCCGGAACACCTTGGTGGTGCTGCCCCAGGTGCCCGAGCGCACTTCCGCCATGGGGGAGATGACGTCCACGCGGCCGGCGAACTTCTCGCCGGGTATGGCAGTGAAGGTTATGGCAACAGGCATGCCGGGCTTAAGTTTGTATATGTCTATCTCGCTGATCTGGAGGTTGACGGCCAGCGTCTTCATGTCCACCACGCGGGCCACGCAGTTGGTCGGCCCCGAGACGCGGTTGCCCTCCCTTATCTCGGCGTCGCTGGAACCCCTCATGCCGACGCATCTGGTCAGCAGGCCCTCGCGGGGGGCGGTTACGGGCACCGGCACGTACTGGTCGGAGTCTATGCGCTCGCCGCCCTTGAACATCATTATCTTCTCGTTCTTATCGACGTACTCGCCCTCTTTCCTGAAGATCTCCACTATGAAACCCCTGCCGGGCGGGAACACGTCCAGGCTGTCGCGGGAGACCAGTTCTCCGGACTCCTGCAGGTCCAGTTTGAGGTCCCCCTTCTCCACGGTACGCAGGAAATCGTCTATATCGTGCCTGACCGCCATGCGGCTGTAGCGGCCGTAACCGTAGAAGGCGGCCGAGAGCGCCAGGAGCAGCATCACGGCCCAGAAAGACGACTTGAGTATTTTTTTCATTCCCATATCCTTTCCCCGAGCAGGGCCCTGTACCCGGCCAGCGCGATATCGAGCGCGTTGATGGCCGCTATGCGGCCGTTGGTGGAATCGAGCAGCTTGGTCTGGGCGGTGTCGAGCTGCAGCATATTGGCGCCGCCCAGCGAATATTCGGAAAGCAGGTTGTCGGTGGACTCCCGCTGCGTCCTGACCTGGAATTCGAGCAGGTTGCGGGACCTCACCTGCAGCTCTATCTCTTTCTGCGCCGTCAGCACCTCGGTCCGGAGGGCCCGTTCGGCGTCGCGCAGATCGGCCTCCGCCGAACTGAGGGCGTCGCGGGTGCGGCGTATCTCCAGCGCGTTCTGCGCCCAGAAGAATCCGAAAGGAAAAGACACGGAGGCGCGGAGGCCGTAGTCCGGGTTGCCCGCTCCGCCGTAGGCCGGCTCTCCGACGATGCCCAGGCCGCTCTTCGCCCACGAGGCGTCGAGCCTCAGGCGCGGAAATTCGGCCGCCACGGCGTTGCGCGTGGTGATACGGCTCTTCTCGAGCGCCAGCCTGCGCCGGCGCAGGCTGAAATTACTCTCCAGCGCCCTGACCACGTCGGAAGCCGGCAAGGGCAGTTCTATATCGGGCACCGAGGTGCTGACCTCCACCTCCGCGGGCGCGACGGGATCCGCGTTTATCAGCTCATTGAAGGCCATCAGCGCTTTTATCTCGGCCGTATCGGCCTGGGCCAGCGAGAGCTCGCTCTGGAGTTTATCTCCCTCGCTCTGCATGACCTCGATGCGGCTGCGGGTGCCCGAGAGGTACTGGGCGTTGGTATCCTTGTACTGCCGCTCGCGGGAAGCCAGGTTGGCCCCGGCCGCGGCCACCCTGCCGCGCGCCGAGTAGAGGGTATATAGACGGCGCAGCGCCTTGAGAGCCTCCTCCTGCTTCGCTATAAGGAAGGTAAGTTTCGCCTGCTCGTGATCCAGGCGCGCGGTCCTGATCCGCCGCAGAGGGCCGGAGGCCGAGTCGTAAAGGTTCCAGGAGGCCGACAGGGACGAGGTGAAGTCCCCCCGCTCAAGCCGGAGGCGGCTGTCGGCGTCGTCATAGAGGCTGCCCGACAGGGAGAGAGCGAAAGAGGGCAGCGCGGCGTCCAGCACGGCGGCTTTGTACTCGCTTTCCGCCCTGGACAGGGCCAGTTCCGCTCTGGCGATGGACGGGGAGGCCTCTAGTACCGCGGCTACGTAGGCCCTGGGCGTAAAAGCGGCGCCCCCGTCCTGAGCGGCGGCATAGGGGCAGCACAATGCCAGGACGAGGACGGCGGGCAGGGCTCTCATTTCAGGGTTTCAGGAGGCCTTGTTCTTTATCGCCCTGAGAACCTTTTCCGGCGTGAAAGGACCGTCGTAGAGGCGGGCGCCGGTCGCGTCGGCTATCGCGTTGGCGATGGCCGGCAGCGGGCCGTTGATGCCTATCTCCGAGACGGACTTGGCGCCGAAAGGGCCGTTGGGCTCGAAGGTCGGGATGATTATGGTCTTCATCGGCGGCAGGTCCTCGGTGCTGGGGATCTTGTAGCGCCGGAAGCTGGCGTTTAGCGGCGTGCCGGCCGACGAGAACTCCATCTCCTCGCTCAGCGTGTGGCCGATGCCGTTGAGCGTGGCGCCGTCGTTCTGGCCTTCGGCCAGCGTGGGGTTTATGGCGGTGCCGCAGTCCACGCAGGAGACGTAGTCCAGTATCCTGACCTTGCCCGTCTCGGTGTCCACCTCTATATCGGCGAAATGCGCCGCGAAAGGAGGCGGGGAGGTATGGCCGAAATGCGAGGCGGAGGCCGTTATCTGGTGCTGATTGTAATAGTACAGCGAGGTATTGGCGACCTCGGAGAGGGAGCAGGAGGCGCCGTCCCTGGCGACGACCTTCCCCCCTTCCAGCCGCAAGTCCTCCTTTTTCTTCTCCAGGATATTCGCGCCGACCTCGATTATCATGTCGCGCACGCGCTCGGCGGCCTTCTTGACCGCGCCGCCGGAGATGAACGTCGTCGAGGAGGCGTAGGCGCCGACGTCGAAAGGCGTAACGTCGGTGTCGGAGGAGTGGGCGATTATGTCGGAGACCTTCACTCCCAGCACTTCGGCGGCTATCTGGGAAAGGATGGTGTCCGACCCGGTGCCCAGGTCGGCCGCGCCCATCAGCAGGTTGAACGAGCCGTCCTCGTTCATCTTGATCGTGGCGCAGCCCATGTCCACTTCGGGGATACCGGAGCCCTGCATCAGGCAGCACATGCCCAGGCCGCGGCGTACCGGACCCTTCTGGTGGCGGTATTTCTCCTTCTTCTCCTTCCACTTTATAGCCTTAAGGCCTTCTTCTATGCACTCGTAGAGACCTATCGAGGTGATGACCTGCTCCACTCCCTCGCGGCCCTCGCCCATGGCCTTGAACACGGGCGAACCCTCGCCCAGCTTTATGTAGTTGCGCTTGCGGAACTCGACGCGGTCCATCCCGATGGCGTCGGCCATCAGGTCCATCTGGGACTCGAGGGCGAAGAAGCCCTGCGTGGCCCCGTAGCCGCGGTAGGCGCCGGCGACGGGCAGGTTGGTATAGACGCTCTTGCCCAGGAACTTTATATTGTCGGCCACCTTGTACATCGGTATAGTGTGCGAACCCGAGCACATCATGACGGTCAGCGCGTGGGAGCCGTAGGCGCCGGTATTGAGCGTGATGTCCATCTCCAGGTCGGTGATGGTGCCGTCCTTCTTAACGCCGGTCTTGAGCCGCACGACGGCGGGATGGCGGGTGCGGGAGGAGACGAAGGTCTCCTTGCGGTTGTATTCTATGCGCACGGGCTTGCCGGTCTTGAGCGTCAGGGCCGAGCAGATGTCTTCCAGCAGGACCTCCTGCTTGGAGCCGAAGCCGCCGCCGATGCGCGGTTTTATGACGCGTATCTTCTTGACCGGTATCTGCAGCGCCTGCGCGACTATGCGGCGCACATGGAACGGCACCTGCGTGGAGGTACGTATCACCAGGCGGCCGTGATGGTCGAGGCTGGTGATGACGGTATGGTTCTCTATGGCGCAGTGCTGGAGATACGGCATCGAGTAGGTCTTCTCGAAGACGAAGTCGGCGCCCTTGAACCATTCGGTGTTCTTGACCTCGAACTCGAACTTGGCGGCTATGTTCTTTTTGGCGTCGGGAATGTTCTTGGCGTCCGGCTCGTCGTGTATGACCGGCGCGCCTGGCTTGTCGGCCAGCAGCGGGTCGAAGAGGGCGGGCAGCACCTCGTAATCCACCTTTATCAGGCCCAGCGCCTCCTGGGCGGCCTCGGGCGTCTCGGCGGCGACGGCGGCGACGCGGTCGCCCACGAAGCGGACCTTGTTGTCGAGCGTGCAGGTATCGTAGGGCGACGGCTCGGGATAGCCCTGGCCGGCCGTGGTGCGCAGCACGCGCGGCACGTCCTTGTAGGTCATGACGGCCTTCACGCCGGGCACCTTCAGCGCGGCGGAGACGTCTATCTTCTTTATGCGGGCGTGGGCGTGCGGGCTCCAGAGCAGGCGGCCGTAGAGCATGCCGGTGAAATCCATGTCGTCGGCGAAGACGGGGTGGCCGCAGGCCAGGCCGAGGGCGTCCTGCTTGTCGACGCGCTGGTTGACTACCTTGAAATCTTTCTTATCCATGGTTTGTCTCCGTTGGTGAGGCTTATTTCGAGGACTTTTTCGTCCCGAGCTTCTTGGCGGCTATCTTAACCGCCTCTATCTGCTTGACGTAGCCGGTGCAGCGGCAGAGGTTGCCGTCGAGGGCTTTCTTTATCTCGGCCTCGGACGGATCCGGGACGTTCTCGAGCAGGTGCCTGGAAGAGATTATCATGCCGGGGATGCAGAAACCGCACTGCACGGCCCCGGCCTCTACGAAGGCCTCCTGTATCGGGTGGGGCCTATCCACCGTGCCGACGCCCTCAATGGTGCCGACGACGGAACCGTGGGCCGTGACGGCCGGGATCATGCAGGCGAGGCGCGGCTTGCCGTCGAGCAGGACGGCGCAGGAACCGCAGTCGCCGGTATCGCAGCCTTTCTTGGTGCCCTTCCAGCCGTGGCGGCGCAGGGCGTCCAGGAGGAACTCGCCGGACTTGACCCTGAACTCGGCCGGCCGGCCGTTGAGGGTGAGCGAAATGGTGAAGATGCCCTTCTCCGAGGTCAGGGTTTCGGTCTTGTTCTTTTTCATTTTTGTTCTCCCGGTCATTAAGCGAGCGAAGCCACGAAGCGCCTGATCAGCGCGGCGGCGACTTCCTTCTTGAATTCCACCGACTTGGGCGAGATCCGCATCCCGGCCAGGTCCCCCGCCAGGGCGGCGGCGGCGGTACTGCCGGCGCTGTCGCCGGGGTTCTCCCCGATCATGGCGGCGGCGGCCTTGGAGGCGAGGGCGGGCACCGCGGAAACCGCGCCTACCCCTATCCGCGCGGACTTTATAACGCCCTTCCTGACCTCCGCGCACATCGCCAGGGTGATATAGGATTCCCAGCTGGACTCGGTCCTGGCGAATTTCTCGAAGGAACACCTGAGACCCTTCGAGGAGGCGGGCAGCAGCACCTCGGTTATAAGGCAGTCGCGGCCGGGGGTCCGCTTCAGCGTACCGTCGTAAAGAGCGGCGAAAGGCAGCGTTTTGGAGCCGCCTTTCCAGACCACTTTCACTTTAGCGTCCAGCGCCAGCAGCAGCGGCGGGAAGACGTTGAAGGCGTTGGGGCGGGCGATATTCCCGCCTATGGTCGCCATATTGCGCACCAGCTGGCTGGAACATTTAGCCGCAGCGGCGCAGAGGACTCCCCCCGCCCAGCCTTTCACGGCCCTGGAATTATCTATTTCGTCGAAAGTGGCCAGGGCCCCTATCGACAGCCCGGAGGCCGTGACCTTTATGGCGGACAGCGGCAGGCGCTTGAGGTCCACCAGGGCGGCCGTATCGGGGCTTATGTTCTTGCCGGACAGGGTGCCGCCGGCGAGCGCGAAAGGCGAGGCCTTCCGGTCGGACAATGCCGCCAGAGCGGCGTTGAGATCCTCGGGGAAGACGCATTTTTTAAGGTTGTTCACTTTTTTCCTCCAGTTTCAGCGAAAAACGGGTGCTCCAGGTACGGCGCGCGGTCCGGTTTGCGGTCGGTGCGCTTGAGTTCCATCTCCTGGACCAGTACTGCCGACGGCGCTATCACGGAGGCCGCCACCGAGCCCCGGGACATGGCGTAAGGCCCGGGCTGGTAATAATTGTAGATATAAGGCTCGTCCGAGGTCAAAAGGATGTCCCGCAGCGCCCGGTAGGTCACGCCCGTGAACTCGACGCCGTTCATAAGTTCCTCGCGCCCGTCCCGGTACACCTTCCAGGCCAGGACCGGGGCCGCCAGTATATTCTCGATATCGAGTGAGGACTCGGAAGCCAGGCGCCTTACCACGACGGCGTAATCCAGCTCCTGCTCGGCCGCCAGTTCGATAAGCCTCTTCTTAAGCTCCGCGGCCGGAGCGGTCTTGCGCGAACGAACGAAGACGTTGCCGGGCCTGCCGGACGGGAACTCGTTCAGGGCGCGGCGGCCGTGACCGTTGGAGGAGGAGAACCCCTTCACCGGGCTCCTGGACATATAGACGTTCGCCAGCCTGCCGTTCTTCACCAGTTCCAGCCGTTCCGGCGCGACGCCCTCGCTGTCCACGCTGTAGTGTCCGGCCAGCGGCCTGCCGGCCTCCTCCGTCCGGGAGGGATCGTCGTAAACGCTGATGAAGCCGGGAAGCACTCTCATGCCGACGCGTTCCACCAGCCCGCCCTTGTCGATGTAATACTTGAGATAGTCGTCGTTATCGGCCCAGGCCCGGCGCGGGAAGGATATCCCCCTGACGAATAACTGGCCTATGAATTCGGCCGCCGCGTCGTCCTCGAACAGGACGGGGCCGAGATAGACCTCGCCCGCGGGCGAGCCCGAAAGGGCGTTCATGCGGGCGGCGAAACGGTCGGTTTCCTCCAGGAGGCGGTCCTGTCCGGGGATATCGGAGCAGGACGGCCAGTGCAGCTCTTTCCTGTCGGATATCCGCAGGCCGGCGCCGGCCTGGGTCTCGGCGTAGACGTAGAAGTGGGCCTTGTCGGCGTTCACGCGGTAGCGGGTGCCCTCGCTGTCGACGAAGCGGTTCACGCGGCGCGTGCACTCCACCCTGACCTCGGAGGACTGCACGCCGGGGTATTTCCTGAAAACGGAGGAGAGTTCCTTTATCCTCTCATCCCATCGCGCCTCCGGGAAAGGCGCGGCAGGGCCGACTTCCTCCACCCTGACGGTCTTCTTCTTTTTGGAAAGATCGCCGTAGAGCTCCGTTATCCCCTTCTTCTCCAGGTAGGCTTTTTTCTGGGCGTATTTCTCCAGCGCCGCTTTATAGGCGTGGTCGCTGAGGGACCAGAGCCCGGCGCGCACGGCGTCGTAATCATCCTCTATGACCGTACCGCCCGTAGCGGGCCTGAAAGAACGAAAGTCGGAACCGGCGTAACCCGAACTGTCGAAAGAGCGGTCGCCTATGCGTATATCGACCGCCGCGTTGCGGGAAACGGACACGCGCGAATCCACAAGCCCGCCAAAGGCGGCCGAGACGGCGTAGTCCGTCGAATCCGAGAGAAGGTAGGAGGCGAAATAGGGCTTCTTCATGCCGGGCATGGCCAGGCGCGACATGGTCCGGTCCAGTTCGTCGCGCATCGCGTCGAGCGTGCGGTCCGCGGCGAGGGCCGGGGCCGCCAGGAGAAGGGCCAGCAGAACGGCAAGGGGCCCGGTCATATCTTCCCCCTTTTCCCTTCGGCATATGGCGGCGGAAGTATGGGCGGCTTATTGTTGGACTTGGAGACCTTCTCGGTCTCCATCTCGCTGAAGAGAAGGCTGGGCGAAACGGCCGAGACCGGGACCCAGCCGGATTCCGCGCCGCAGGTCCCGTTGAACACGCCTACGTCGTCGGCCGCCGCCTTTATGCGGGAAAAAGCCTGTATCGGCGTCCCGATCAGGTTGAGGCCGCGCACGGCCTCGTCGGGGCGTCCGTCCGCGTAGACCTTGTAGGCCAGCAGGACGTGCACCGTGAAACTCTGCGGCAGCACGCGCTGCGTTATGGTGAAGCCGCCCGAGATGTCCCGGATGAGAAGGCCGTGCGGCTTACCGGACTTTTTTATCTCCTCGAGGAGCATTTCACGCAGTTCGGGATAAGGGACCGCGGAAGAAGACTCGACTATCAGGTTACCCTGCCGCGCCACCGTCGCCTTGCCGGAAGAGCGGCGGCCGTGGCCGTTGGAGGCAGGGAAGCCCTCTATCGGGGTGCGGCCCATCAGGAAGCCTTTGAGCACGCCGTTCTCCACCAGCGGGGCCCGTGCGGCCTTGACCGCTTCGTCGTCGTGGGTATAATGGCCGCGCAGGAACTGCCCTTTTACATCGTGCACCGCGGGATCGTCGTAGACGGTAAGGATCTCCGGCATTATGCGCTGCCCGAGCATCTTGGCGAAGGTCTGGCCCTCGCTCTCGCTCTTCTGCCGGTGTCCCTCTATGCGGTGGCCGAATATCTCGTGGAAGAACACGCCGGCGGCGGGACCCTCGAGTATGGCGGGACCGCTGTACGGCTCGCTGGGCTCGGAGCCCAGCAGCGCGGCCAGTTCGGCGACGGAATTCGCCATGTCGGCGGCTATTTCCTCCTCGCCCGGCAGCCCGCCCGGTCCGTCGGAGTGGTAGGACTTGCTGCGCGAGAGGTCCATCCCGTCTTCCGTCCTGGCCGTGAGGTAATAGGAAATGTGGAGGTATTTATTGCCGGTCACCACCGAGGAACCCCCGGAATTGACCATATAGCGGTTCACCGCGCTGGCGGTCAGGGAAACGCCGGAGCGTATGATGGAAGGGTGTTCTTTGAACTTCTCCGAAAGTTTCCGGACCAGGTCCCGGTAGCCCGCCCTGTCCAGTTCGGGCAGGGAAACGGGGGCGTAGAAGGTCTCTACGGGAGCTGGGGAAAAATCGCCGGACTTGTCCTTTTCCTCGGCCGTGACGCCGATATTGGTCTTTACCTTGGCGTAGCGGTCCAGCGCCGCCTTGTAGGCGGCGTCGGTCAATTCCCAGGCCCTGGCGCGTATGGCCGCCTCGTCGTCCCCGACCGGCAGTTCCACCGAGGCCTGGTTCGCGGAATTGAGGCGCGACTGCGCGCCTTTGAGTTCATGGGTATTGTCGAGTTCCGGCGAACCGAAGCGCGCGTCCGCGTCCAGCCGGCGGTCGCGGCCCGAGTTCTCCCCGGTCAGGGCCCCGAGGGTGGCGCCGACGGAATAGTACTCCGTGTCGGTAGCGCCGTAATGAAGGAAGTAGAGCGGGACTTTTTCGGCGGACTTAAGGCCGGAGAAGGACCGGTCCAGTTCGGTCCTGAGCGCCTTGAGCAGCGGGTCCTGATCGGCGGAAAGGGCCGACGCCGGAAGGGAAAAGGCGGCAAGCAGGGCTATGGTTCGCAGCATGATGTTCTCCGTGTATCAAGGGACGCCGTGGGAATGGTATCCCCGGCGACAGCGCTTCAGGCGGCGGCTATCCTGGACAGGGCGCGGGCGGCCAGCACGCGCACCATGGCCTTGCGGTAGCCCGCCTCGGAACGCGTATCCGTTATCGGGGAGGCCTCGCTTTCGGCCAGAACGGCGGCCTCGCTGATGGTCCCCTCGTCCAGCCGGCGCCCGTACAGGAATTCGGCGGCCTTGCGGGCCAGCAGCGGCACCGGGGCGACGGACGCGCATGAGACGAGCGCCTCTTTCACGACCCCGCCCGAGATCTCCGCCGAAACGCAGACAGAGACTTTAGAGATGCCGAAATAGGAGCGCGGGCCCAGTTTCTCGTAGGCCGACACATGCCGCCACTTGGGCGCTTCGAAGCCCAGTATCAGTTCGTCCTTTTTAAGGGCGGTCTTCTTGGGACCGAGAAAAAAAGCGGGGAGGGGCAGTTTGCGCTTTACGCCCCTGAGCAACAGCACGATGGAGGCTTTTTCCGAGCAGAGGGCGCAGACGCCGTCGGCGCAGGGACTGCCGTTGGCCGCGTTGCCGCCGATGGTGGCCATGTTGCGCAGGCTGGGGCTGGCGTAATGCGGCGCGGCCAGCGCCAGCGCCGGCAGCCATTTTTTCACCTGCGGCTTTTCCGCCAGTTCGGCTATAGTCAGTCCGGCGCCCATGAAGACAGAGGTCGATGTTTCGCGGAAGGCCTTGAGTTCCTTCAGGCCGCTTATATCCACCCAGCAGTCGCCTGCGTGGCCGTGCGAGGCGGCTATCATCAGGTCGGTGCCGCCGGCCAGGTAGCGCCGGTCGCGCGGCAATGATGGGAGGATCTTCCAGAGTTCCGCCAGCGAGGACGGCCTTGCCAGGAGTTCCGGCCTCATTTCTTCCCCTTTCGCTTGAGATCGCCGCGGGAGAGCTCCACGGCGCCGAGTATCTTCTCGTAGCCCGTGCAGCGGCAGAGATTGCCGGTCAGCTCCAGCTTTATGTCCTCGAGGGTGGCGTCCGGCTTGCGGCGCAGCAGCGCCTCGGCGGCGACTATGATGCCGGGGATGCAGAAGCCGCACTGCACGGCGCCCTCTTCCATGAAAGTCTTCTGGATGGGGTGAAGGCCGCCGTCGCGGCCCTTTATGCCCTCTATGGTGAGTATTTCCCGGCCGTGGGCCTGGGCGGCCATCATGAGGCATGAATTCACGGAGCGGCCGTCGAGCAGTATGAGGCAGGCGCCGCATTCCCCCTCGCCGCAGCCTTCCTTGGTGCCCTTGAGGCCCAGGTCCTCGCGCAGGAACTCCAGCATCGTGCGCGACGCGTCTATTTCGCGGCGGACCCTGCCGCCGTTGACGACGCAGTCGAGGAGGAATCTATCGGAAGCGGGTTTTTTCTTCACCTTTCACCGTCCGCTCAGAAGCCGAAACCGATGCCGATCACAAAACGCACGCCGTCGGAGCTTATGCTGTCGGTCTCGCTCCGCTTATCGCGGTCAAAACTGACGCTGTTCAGTTCGTAACGGAATTCGGCGAAGGCCTGGGTCTTGGGGTCTATCTTCACGCGCACGCCGATCGGCATATTGAATATGAGGCCTATTCCCATCTGGTCCATGGGAGCCGACTGCACCGAGGATTCGGTGTAGCCGGTAACGTTCGGCATATAGATCCGGTTTAGCGAAAGGCCCAGACCTATACCGAAGTAAGGGTCCACCATCTTCCCCGCATGACGGACAAAAAGGTTCCCAATGAAACCGAAAGAGGTCATCTCAAGGTAGTTATCGCTTGGGTTCAGGACAAAGTTAGTCGTAACCCCGTTCCTGGTGCCCGCTGCGGTCTGGGGCTCGACTATATGGCTGTTGGCAGAGAACTCGAAAGCGCCGCCTATGGCGCCCTTACCGAATCCGCCGACCCTGAAACCTATGGGGCCCACGCCGGAGCCCTCCATCTGGTCCAGTTTAATTTCCCGATAGCCCGAAAAAGCGGGGTTCGTCACAGCAAGTTCCACGTTGTCCAGGTTATTGAGAGCGTTTTCGTAGGTGATATCCACGTTCCTGGAACCCACGCCCACTATGACGTCGAAATAGCCGTATTCGTTGGGATGCCTCTCGCGCGGCGCGGCCGGCTTGGCCGCCTGCTGCGGCTGGTAGATCGGCTGCCGCTGGGCCTGCTGCTGCGCGGGCATCTGAGTCGGGGCGTCGCCTATCCAGTCCTTGTCCAGGGTGACCTGCGAGGCGCCTATGGCCTGGGCGGTCTCGGTCTTGATAAGGCGGGCGTTGACCTCTATCTTGCCGCTGGAGGTTTCGACCAGGGTGCCGGTGATTATGGCCTCCACGCCGAGCACCTTACCGAGCTCCTTGGCGCTGCTGGCGTCTATGGCGCCGGTATTCTGCAGCTTAAGCTCGTCCATGACCTTGTCGAGCACGCTGCGCTCGATGATCTCGAACTTGTGCATGTTGATCATCTTGATGGTCAGGCGCTCCGCGACGACGGAACCGTCCTTGGAGACGGCGCGTCCGTCGGCGTGGGCGAAAGGTATGATGGCGATCTTCTTGTTCTCGAGCGAGATGCCGGCTTCGGTCAGCTCTTTTGCCAGCCTGTCGTAGTTATCCTGCGCGGCGGCCCCCCCGGCCAGCATGGCCACGCCCAGCAGCGCTGCGAATATCCTTACACCTTTCATTTTTTTCCTCCGGCGGCTTTCCGCTCTTCCAGACCCTTCCAGATCTTTTCGGGCAGCAGCGGAACCGAGTTCACGCGCACGCCCGAGGCGGCTTTCACGGCATTGGCCACGGCGGCCGCCACGCCTATCAGCGGGACTTCCCCCATGCCTTTCGCCTTGTAAGGCCCGTCCGCGTATTCTTTTTCTATAAAAGTTATATCATATTCGGGTTTGTCGGCGGTAGTAGCGATTACGTAGTCGGTAAAGTTGGGGTTGGCCATTATCCCGTTCTTGTAGACCAGGTTCTCGTATACCGCCCAGCTCATTCCCTGCAGCATCCCCCCCTGCGCCTGGCCGTCCGCCAGCCGGGGGTTGATTATTTTGCCCACATCGAAAGCTCCCCAGAGCTTTATAACCTTGAGAACGCCGGTCTCCAGGTCCACCTCCACCTCGGCCACATCGGCCGAGTAGGAGTAGGTCACATAGGCGTCGCCCTGCCCGTCCTTCATATCGTAGGTGGTGCGGGGAGCGGCGTACCAGCCCTCCTCGCACATCTTGAGCCGCCTGTTCCAGCACTCCTTCACCACTTCTTCGAAGGTCACTTTATGGTCGGCTATAGAGAAAACGCCCTCGGCCGCCTGCATCATGCCGGCGATATCGGCGCCTTTGGCCTTGAGCATGTCCAGCGCGGTCTTGAAGAGATTGTCCCTTATCGGTTTGGCCGCCTCGATAATGGCGTTGCCGCTCATCAGCGTGGTGCGGCTGGCCACCGTCGGGCCGGAGTCGGGGACCTTGGTGGAGTCCACTTCCTCCACGCGGACCCGCTCGTAGGGGGCGTTGAGGCTTTCGGCCGCTATCTGCGCCAGAACGGTCAGCGCGCCCTGGCCCATCTCGGTGTTGCCGACGTTCACCGTCACGCTGGCGTCCTTGTAGATATTGACCAGCGCGCCGGCGCGGTCGAGGTAGCGCCCCTTGGCGCCCAGGCCTACGCCGTAATAGGCGGCGGAAACGCCCAGGCCGCGGGCCTTGTTCCCCTCCACCTTGCGGAAGCCGTTCTCCGCCCATTTATCCCAGCCGGACTTCTCCCTGACGGCTTCGACCAGCTCGCGCAGGCCGCAGGAAGAGGTGAGCTCCTGGCCTGTGGCCGTGATATCGCCGGGGTCGAGGAGGTTGTGAAGACGGAAATCCACGGGGTCTTTGCCGGCCTTCGCCGCCAGCTCGTCGATGAGCGACTCCTGGGCGAAGGAGATCTGCGGCTGGCCGAAGCCGCGGAAGGCGCCGGCCGGCACCTTATTGGTGGCCGCGGCGTAGGTCTCTATGGTCACGTTCTCTATCTCGTACGGGCCGGCGGCGTGCACGGTGCCGCGCCAGAGGACTATAGGCGAGAGCGTGGAATAAGCGCCGGCGTCCAGCACGTACTTCACCACGCAGGAGGTGATGCGGCCGTTCTTGTCGGCGCCGTAGGTCACGCGCGACCAGGACGGGTGGCGCTTGGACATCGAGCGGAAGTCCTCGGTGCGGTCGTAGATGAGGCGCACGGGCCGGCCGGTCTTGAGCGCGCAGAGAGCGGCGTGCGAGGCCACCAGCGCCGGAACGTCTTCCTTGCCGCCGAAGCCGCCGCCGGTGACGGTCTGTATGATCTTGACCTTGTTGTAGGGCAGGCCGCAGGCGGCCGCCACGGCGTCCAGCACGTAGAACGGGCACTGCGTGGTGGTATAAACCACCAGCCCGCCGTCGGGCTGCGGAACGGCTATAGCGCCCTGCGTCTCCAGGTAGGCGTGCACCTGGTAATTGGTGGTGAATTCCCCCTCGACCGTGTAGGCGGCCTCGGCCAGCGCCTTTTTGGCGTCGCCTTTCTTTATGAAGAACTTCGAGAAAACGTTGTCCTGGCCGTAAAGCTTTACCGCGCCCTTCTCGAGCGACTTAAGGGGGTCGGTCTCGAAAGGGAGCTCCTTGTATTTTATCTCCACGGCCGCGGCGGCGGCGCGGGCGGCGCGGTGGCTGTCGGCCACGACGAGCGCGACGGTCTCGCCCTCGAAGCGGGCTTCCTGCTCCGGCAGGAAAGGGTAATCGGTGTCGACGAGCGGCCATTTGTTCGGGCCGCGCAGGTCCTTATAAGTTACGAGGGCCCTGTAGCCGTCTATCTTTTTGGCGGCGGCGTCCGATAAGCCGTTTATCTTTATCCTCGGGCGGGGATTGCGCACGGCGGCGGCGTGCAGCATGCCGGGGAAGTCCAGGTCGGCGGAATAGAGCGCCTTGCCCGTCGCCTTTATCTCCGCGTCCTTGCGCGGCAGTGATCTTCCTACGAAAGAGAGCTTCTCCATGGTCTTCCTCACTTTTTAGAAATCGGGGACAGTATATTTAATTCCCCTTGTCTAAGGCAGTTTGCGTCGCCTGACGGGCGTGGAATTAAATATACTGTCCCCGATTTCCACGGCGTCACGCATGTGGGAGCCGTCGCGTTTATAATGCACCTTGATTATCTCGGCCAGCACCGAGACGGCTATCTCTCCAGGCGCCTTGCCGCCGAGATTCAGGCCTATCGGGGAATGGACGCGGGCGTCCTTCAAAGGAAAGAGTTTTTTCTTCCCGAGCTGGCGGAATATCTCCATGACCTTATCGGCGCTGCCTATCATGCCGATATAGGCGGCCTTGGTCGTCATGAGCGCTTCGAGGCACTCTTTGTCCAGCGAGTGGCCGCGCGTCACTATGACGGCGTAGGTATCCTTGTCCACGCCGGCCGCGGCCACGGCCTTATGAGGCTGTTCGTTGATGATCGCCAGCGCCTCGGGAAAGCGCTCGCCGTTGGCGAATTCCTTGCGGTCGTCGGCCACCAGGTAAGGATAGCCGGCCATGCGGCAGGCTTCGGCGATCTTCATTCCGACGTGGCCGCCGCCGAGGATAAGAACTTTGAAAGGGTTCTTGTAGACGTCGATGAACACTTCCATGTCGCCCATGCAGATCATGCCCGTATTGCCGCCGGGCTTGAGGCCGAAGGAAAATTTCCCCCCGTCGCCTTCGGCTATGCATTCGACGGCCTGCTTTATGACCAGGGATTCCACGGCGCCGCCGCCGACGGTGCCCTCGATGGAGCCGTCGGAGTAGACCAGCATCCTGGCGCCGGCCTCGCGCGGGGTGGAGCCGGCCACGCTTATGACTGTGACGAAAGCCGCCCCGCGGCCGGAATCTATGGCCTCGGAGAGCATTTTGATCAGATTTTTTGATTCTTTCATGGCGCTTATAATTTTACATAAATTCCGCGTCCCGTTGGCCTTTTCAGTGCCTGATACGGGCAGGGCTCCCTCGCCGGACCTTCCGAAGCCACATCGGAGGCTTTCCCCAAGCGGAGCGAGGATACCGCCTCCGGCGGACGGGCATGATTGTCTGAGGCCCGAGGCGCTATGCGGCCCGGCCGAGCGCAGCGCCGGGTGTATTTTTGAAAGCCGAACCCGTGGCGGAGTGAAGGCCCGGCGAGGGAGTCTGAATCGTCGGGGTTAAAGGAGCTTGTGGAGTTCCATCGGTTCGGCCTTGCCTTTGAGCGGGACCTTGCCGACGGTCTCGAACCTGAAGCCGGCGCGGCCGGTCCCCAGCCGTTCGAGCAGCTGCCCGCTGACCAGGATATCGGTACCGAGTTCCTTGGTCTTGGATTCTATGCGGGAAGCCGCGTTGACCGTATCCCCGATGAAAGTGTATTCGAGCCGCGCCGCCGTGCCGATATTGCCGGCCA
>JAVVFK010000139.1:0-6462 GCA_032251015.1 Elusimicrobiales bacterium | reverse complement strand
GTGGCCGAGGAAGAAAGAGGCCCAGTAGTTGTTCGGGTCGAAGCGCAGCGCCAGCGTGTAGCCGGCCTCGGCCAGGTCCAGCCTGCCCTGGTCGCCGGAGCGCGAATCCAGGTGATAGGTCAACCCGTTGAGGAAGTGCAGGCTGCCGTTGGTCGGGTCGCTGCGCAGCGCGGCCGAGAACTTCCTGCCGGCTTTTTCGTAGCGGCCGCGGCGTATGTCGCCGATACCGCCGCGCACGGCTTCGGCGATCCCGCCGTCGGAGGGTTTTTTCGCGGCTTCGTCGAGCATGGCTTCCAGCGACGGGCCGAACGGCGCGCGGCGCGCGGAGCGGGCCGCGGGGGAGCATCCGGCCAGCGACGGGGCCAGGAGACTGAGGCTGAGCAGGCAGTTTATCGTTTTTTTCATTTCACCAGGTCCAGGAGCTGCGCGCCGTCGGCGGCGCACGGGGCTATTCCGGCCTCCTTATAGTTCGCGCTACCCTTGTCGGGGGCGGGCAGTGTCATACAGGAATTCCGTTTCGTGTTCAGGAACTGCAGCGTGTCGGCGGTCTTAACGTTCAGCCGCCAGAACATGTCCTGGCCGCGGTCGCAGGCGCGCAGTGCCAGGTGCTGGGACTTCTCGGCCGGGTAGACGCAGAAGCCGGTCTCGGCGTGGATCAGCTGTATGTCGCCGTCCACTTCCTCCATATAGTTGAAGCGCTCGCTCTTGTCGCCGCAGGGATGGGCGTAGAGTTTCTCTTCTTTCTTCTGCTCGGTGAACTTCAGTGAATTCTCCGTTTCCTCCAACACGTCCAGGCAGAGGCCGTTGGCCGCTTTGACGAACGCGTTCACGTTATGGCGCGTAGGCTTCTCCGCGTCAGGGATGTCGCGGAAGGTCTGGCTGTCCGCGCCCAGGCACGAGGTCCACACCGCGAAAGCGGAGCGCGGGTTGGCGTTCTCGGTATTGAAGTGCAGGCACTTCTGAGAGAAGCGGTTGACTATCTGGTCGTAGAAGCCGTCAGAGGAGACTATCTTCCACTGCTGGTGGCGGTCCTTGGCGTCGCAGGGCGCCAGTATCAGCGGCTCGTAGTTGTCCTTGGCGTCCCCGTTGCGCGCCTTGAGGCAGAGCCCTTTGTTGCGCAGTTCCACGTATCCCGCGTCGTCGTCCTTAAGGGCCGTCGTGTGCCACTGCTCCACGTCGGTGTCCTTGCAGTGCAGCTGCACCACGCTCATGCCGTCCTTGGAGACGGCCAGGCAGAGGTTGCTGTGGCCTATCGCCAGGTAGGTGTTGGCGTACTGCAGGCTGTCCGGCATCAGGTCGGTGATGTCCATATCTTCCACGAGTTTCCGGTGCTCTTCGGACTGGTCTTCGAAGGCCTTTTTGTATTTAGCCGTACCGTTCTCGAACGAGTCGAGCACTTTCCTGTAGCGGGCTTCCTGCGCCTCCACCTGCTTGCGCACGTTCTCCTGCGCCGCCGCGAGCTTGGTCCCTATGTGGGAGTGAACCCACCTGGCCGCGTCGGGGGATACTTTCTTGAGCGGCGCCTCGGTCAGCTTGTCCAGCGCCAGCACCGGCAGCAGGGCGAAGGCCACCCCGTCGAATTCCAGGTTAGCGGGCTTGTCCGGTATCTTGACCGCGAAATACTCCCGCATGGGGTCGCCGGCCAGCTTGAACTTCATGTCCAGCACCATCGGCTCGTCGCGCAGTATCATGCCTCGCAGGTCGCCCACTATGACGGTCTCGTTAATCTCCAGCGGCAGGTGGGCGACGGTGGTCTCGAGCACCTTTTCGAGTTCCTTCATGACGAAGTCCTCTACGATCTCGGTGGTCTTGACCACGGCCTCCGCCACGGCCAGGCCCGCGTGTTCTATGTCGCGCTCGGCTATGAGCGCGGCCACGCGGGGGTCCAGATTGGTCGCGGCCGCCACTACTTTCTTCGCGGCCTCCAGCGCGCCTTCGGCTACCTTCATCACGGTCCAGGTCGCCGCGGCCGCCACGCGCCAGCCCGGCGAGCAGGCCCAGTGCGTCCACTTCGAGCCGCAGTGATGCGCCTCGTGCTCTTCGTGGTCGTGCTTGCTCCTCAGCGAATTGACGCGGCGGATGGCGGAGTTGAGCACGTCGTCGGCGCGGTCCTTGGCTTTCTGGTCCTCCGCCTTGAGTTTCTTTATCTTCTCGTTGAGTTCGTCCACTTTTTTCTCGGCGGACCTGAGCGCTTTCATGTCGGCCTCGAACTTGGCCCTGGCCGAGGCGCGCAGGTCGTCTATGCCCTTCTTTATCTCGTCCTTCATCCACGGCACCAGCGTGGACTTGAACGCGCCCACTACGCTGATATCGGCGTTCTTGTCGAAGGCGCCGGTCTTGAGGTCGAAGCCCTCGATGGTGACGGTCAGCCCCGCGTTGCCGAAAACGCCCAGCTTCTCGGTCAGGTCGAATTCCATGTGCGGGGGTTCGATGTCCAGCTTGACGTGCTGCTTGGCCCCGAGCAGCTGTATATCGGAGTCTATGACGTAATGCGGGTCCAGGTTCAGCGCTATATCGACGTCGTTGTTGCGGAACTGCAGTACGTCCAGGTCTATGTCGTCTATCTTGCCCTTAAGCGTCATGCCCTGCGGTCCGCCCGCGCCCTGCACCTTGCCCAACTCGCGGCCCATGAAGAAGAAGTCTCCGCCGAAGGCGAAGCCGTCGCTTACCAGTCCCAGCTGCGGGTCGGAGGCGCCGGGCGTGGCGAACGCCAGCAGCGCGTCGTTTATCTGGAAGAACGGGAACGGCAGTTTCCCGAGCTTGCCGGGCGGCAGGCCCATCAGGTGTTCGGTTATCTCGATGAGGGCCGGGACACCCAGCTTGTTGACGCTGCCCGCGAAGGCCACGCCGTCGGGCAGCGCGTCCTCGAGCAGTATCTTGACGCTCATCGCCAGGTTTACGTCCACGCAGTCCGGGGATTTAGGGTCGCCGCAATGGCCGTACTGCTGGTCGCCGGCCAGGCCGAACTGCACTTCTCCGACGTCGTCTATCGCGGCGTCCATCTTCACGTTGGCCAGGGCGAAACCCTTGATGCCGAAAGGCTGATGCCAGGTCCCGTCCATTTCGCCCAGGACCTTGATCCCCACGCCTTCCAGGTTGAACTGCAGCTCCAGAGAGGCGGCCAGTACCAGCGTGTCCTTGCCCGCCTTCACGAACATCGGTATCTTAAGGCCCGCGTCGAAGTCCTCGCCGGCCCACTGTATGAAGAAGGAGGGCTCCACGCCGTCCTTGTAGTTCATCACCTTGCCCGGAAGTCCGTGGGGCTTGCCCTGCTGCTGCATCGCCAGCGAGAGCATGATGCCTGGGTTGCCCTGGAAGACGCCGGTTATGGCGCCCATTATGATGGCGTCCTCGTGCACTCCCAGGCGGCTGAGCCCCTTGCCCAGGCCGCCCATCGCCTTCTGATCGAAGGCGGCCAGCAGCGCTATGCCCGAAGGCAGGTTCAGCGGCACTTCCGACTTGCCGAAGATATCGTCGAACATGTCCCTGGCTATGACCCCCAGCCCCGCGCGGGAGGGCGCGATCAGGCCCTTCTCGGATATGATCAGCGCGGCCTCGGGCAGAGTCATCGCCGCCAGCGGCTTTATGTCCCTGGCCGGCGGTATTAGTTCGGTTATATTGAAGTTCTTCTGGTCTATGGCGAAGATCCAGGTCGGGGTCCCCGCGGCGCCGGCGTCGAACAGGTAGGCTTTCACCTTCTTGCCGGCCAGCAGGGTCGCCGCTTCTATGCCCTGCGGAGAGAGCTTGACCATGTCCAGCTCGAACTTGTCCGCGCCGGGTATGTTCTTGCCGCCGGGGAAGTCTCCCAGGCCGAACTTGCCGTCCAGCTCGAAGTAATTGAGCGAAAGCTTGCCGCCGGCCCGCTTGAGGTCGGCGGTGACGGAAACCTTTTTGGAGGCGATGTCGGCGGTGGCAAAGAAGGCGAATTCGGCGTCTTTCCGGCCGCCCTTGTCGCCTTCGAGCGAGAATTCGAAGCCGCCGTTGTCCAGCGTGAAGCTCTTTATGCCGAAGGGTTCCTTCCAGGCGCCTTCGTAGAGCGCCAGCAGGCTATAGCCGGCGCGCGAGCCTTTGTCGAGATTCACCAGCGCGTCTATCTTCTCGTTTATACCCGAGCCCTTTATGTCGAGGCCGAACTGCACCGAGACGTCCAGGTCGCCGGCCGGCCGCGAGGCGGCTATCGGTTCCGGTACGCGGGACCAGAGCGAACTCTTGGACCGCGCGTCGCCGCCGATGCGCAGGGTGACGGGGCTCTTCACCGTGACGATGCCGGCGAGAGCGGGGAGGGAGGGCAGCGGCAGGTCCACTTCAAGTTCGAGGCCGGCCAGCATGGACTGAGTGTCGGCCTCGGACAGCGCGGAGGCCGCCTTGCCGGCGCTCATTCCCTTGAAGGCCGACGGCGGCAGCGTGCCGCGCAGCAGCGGACGGGCGTTGGCCGGGAGCCCGACGGCCTTGAAGGCCCGCGCCAGGCCGCCGGAGGCCGCGACATCGAGCCAGGCGGACATATTGACGCCCTCGGAGAGGGTCATGGAATCTTTGCCGGACCAGCCGACAAGTTTCGGCAGGTCGCCGGGCAGGTCCCCGGCGGCTACCGTCTTAGCCGGGGATCCGGCGGGCTGTATGACGAAAAGCGCCTTTTCCAGCGCGATGTCGTTGACCACGTTCCCCCGCGCGGCGGGAACGAAGGTGGCCGCGCCCAGACGGTCGAAGAATATCGCCGTGTAGGCCGCGTCCGCGCCCGCCTTGGCGTGCGCGACCACGTCCACGGTCACGCCGTTGAGCTTGGCTTCGGCCTCGACGGACTTGCCGTCGAGTTCTATCTTCTCTATGCCGACGGCGTTAACTCCCGGCAGGCCGGCCAGCGGGGCGAAAACGTCGCCCAGCGTCAGCGCGTCGGCCGTCACGGTGACAACGGGCTTGCCGCCCCGGGTGCGGACGAACTTAACGGCCTTGCCGTTGAGCCTGCCCGCCACTTCCACGGCCTCCTTGGAGACCGCGACCTTGTCGAGCTGCAGCGCGTCGAAGGCCCGCAGCGCGCCGGCTTCCGGCACCATGTCGCGCATCGTCAGGCCTTCGCCGGTCGCGGTGAAGGCGCCGGCTTCACCGACGGGTTTGGAGACGGAAACTTTCTTGCCGTGTATGGCGCCTTCGACGGTCACGATGGTCTTCTCCTCCTTGAAGTCGTAGAAGGCGAAATTATCGAGGAAAGGGACCGAGGCAGCCTCGGGCACGAAGTCGGACAGGATCAGTTTGTCGCCCTTTATCTCGAAAGAGCCGTCGGCTTTCGAGACGATGACGCTGACGGCCTTTTCGTTCAGCCGGCCGGAGACGGTCGTCCCGGACGGGCCGTAGAGCATGGACAGGAAGGCGAAGTTGTTCAGCTCGGGCACCTTGGCGGCGGCCGGAACCAGGTCGGCCAGTTTGATTGAATCGCCGGTGAGGGTGACGGTGCCGGGCGCGAATATCCAGACCACCTTTACCGCCTTGCCGTTGACCGTGCCGTCTATCTCCAGCCGGTCGGGCCAGTAGAAAAGCCCGCCGAAACTGAACCATTTAAGGAAGGGTATGTTCAGGGAGAGAGGGATGCAGGCGGGCAGGCTCAGGCCCGCGCCGGTCATGGAAACCTTGCCGTCCGAAGCCGCGGAGACCGCGACAGGCTTACCGCCTATTTTGCCCGCTATGGCGAGTTCCGCCGCCGAGCGGCTTACTTTGTCCAGGGCGAAGGCGTTCACGCAGGCGACCCGGGCCGCGCCGGGGACGAAATCGGAGAGTTTAAGGTCGTCGCCTGTCACGGAAAATTCCGGGGAATCCTGTTTTTTTACCACGGCGACGCTTTTGCCGTGGATCTTCCCGTCCGCCTCCATGCGGTCGGGCGACCAGGCGAAGCGGTCGAACTTGAAATTATCCAGGAAGGCCACGGAGTCCGCCTCGGCGATGAAGTCCTTCAGCCGCAGGTCTTCGCCGGTAACTTCGAAGGCCCCGCCGGTTTTGGCGACCTCGATGGCGAGCTTTTTGCCTTCCACGTGTCCCTTGACCGTGACGCTCCCGGTGGAACTCCGCACGCTCTCGAGGTCGAAATTCTCCAGGTAGGTAAGCTGCGCGGCCTGGGGCGCGAAATCGGAGAGTTTTATCGCCGAGCCGGAGACCGTGTAGGTCTTCTTCCTATTGTCGAGGTTCACCGAAACATTCTTGCCGTTGACCGTGCCGTCCACACGGGTAAGCTCCGGCGTCCAGGCCAGGTCCAGGAAAGCGAACCTTTCGAGGTAGGGCGAGCCGGAGGTCTGCGGCACGAAGTCGGACAATTTGAGCCCCGCGCCTTTCACTATCAGCTCCGGCGAGGAGGCCTTGCGCGAGACGCTGACGGCCTTGCCGTTAAGCTTGCCGGCCGCCTCCACGGAGTCGGCGGTATGGGTAAAGCTGTCGAAAGCGAACTTGTCCAGAGCGGAGATCTCTTTGGCGCCCGGG
>JAVVFK010000138.1:0-6509 GCA_032251015.1 Elusimicrobiales bacterium | reverse complement strand
GTTAAGGAATGCGTGACCGGGGCGCTCTCGTTCAACGGCCAGCGCTGCACCGCGCTGAAGATGCTTTTCGTTCACTCTTCGCTGAAGGACGCGTTCCTCGAGAAGTTCTCGCGCGAAGTGGAGTCCCTTAAAATGGGCATGCCCTGGGAGAAAGGCGTAAAACTGACGCCCCTGCCGGAAGATACCCGCATCGAGTACCTCCGCAGGGTCATAGAGGACGCGCGGGCCAACGGGGCGGAGGTGATCAACGCCGACGGCGGAGCGCATAACGCCAACTTCTTCTACCCCGCCGTGCTCTGGGGAGTGAGTTCAAAGGCGCGTCTCTGGCGCGAGGAGCAGTTCGGCCCCGTGGTGCCGGTAACCTCCTTCGACGACATTTCCGCGCCGCTCGAATACGTGGTCGACTCCGACTTCGGCCAGCAGGTCAGCATCTTCGGCCACGACCAGAAGAGGATGGCGGCCCTGATGGACACGCTGGTCAACCAGGTCTGCCGCGTCAACGTCAACACCCAGTGCCAGCGCGGACCGGACGTGCTCCCGTTCACCGGGCGCAAGGATTCGGCCGAAGGCACGCTTTCTGTCTCCGACGCGCTGCGCGTTTTCTCCATACGCACGCTGGTCGCGGCCAAGGACTCGCCCCAGAACAAGGAACTCATAAACGGCATAGTCCGCGGCCGCAAGTCCAAATTCCTTTCCACGGACTTCATACTGTGACCGGGAATGCGCGGCTCGCCGGGATAATAAAGGGGCTCAAAAAAGCCTACCCGGACGCCACCTGCTCGCTGGACCACAAGAGCCCTTACCAGCTGCTGGTGGCCACGATACTCTCGGCGCAGTGCACCGACAGGCGGGTCAACATGACCACCCCGGAGCTTTTCAGTAAATACCCGTCGCCGGCGGCCATGGCCGCGGCGCCGCCGTCGGACCTGGAGCGCCTGGTGCGCTCCACCGGTTTTTACAAAAGCAAGGCGCGCGCCATAAAAGAGGCTTCCAGGGGCATAGCGGAAAAGTTCGGAGGGAAGGTCCCCGGGACCATGGACGAACTGCTCACCCTGCGCGGCGTGGCCCGCAAGACGGCCAACGTGGTGCTCGGCACGGCCTACGGCACAGCCGCGGGCGTGGTAGTGGACACCCATGTGAAGAGGGTAGCCTTCCGGCTGGGCCTCACGCGGCACACGGACCCGGAAAAGATAGAGCGAGACCTTATGAAAGCCCTCCCGAAAGAACACTGGATCTGGTTCGCCCATTCCCTGGTGCTGCACGGGCGGGCCGTCTGCGCGGCGGCCAGGCCGCGCTGCGGCGAATGCGTGTTGACCGGATATTGTCCGAAAAAAGGCGTGGCTTAGACCCTGCCGCCGCTGCGGGCGCGGCGCCGCACCGGGTCTAGGCAGCGGTGGGACTTATTCACTTCCCGCCTGTTGAGCAGGCAGTAATAGAAGAAGTCGCCGTCGTACCTGACGACGCAGTAAGGGCATTGTCCGAATCTCATAAGAACCCCCGGAACTTTCGGCGCAAATCCAGTTTACCATTACGGGACGACCGGCGTAACACCCCGAAAAGGGGATGCCCGGCTCAGACCTCGTTGAGCTCCAGAACGCGGTCCACCCGGAAAAGCCTCTCGCACCGGCGCAGCGAACAGCGGGCCCTGAACCCCTCGTAAGTCCGCCCCCCCGAGGTAAAATTACCCATGAATACCGGCTTCACCACGCGGCGGGTGGTCTCGGAATCTGCGCTCAGGTAGACTATCTCCACGCTGCGGCCTTCTTTTATGGCGCGGCGCAGCGCAGCGGCGACCCCCGCGGGCGGAGCGTCCGCCCCGGGCGAAGCTCCTGCCCCTGCCACCGCGTCCGCCGCCGTCCTTACGCCGCGCATGAACTCGGCCACCCTGGCGTCGGTGCGGGCGTGCCAGGCGCGCACCGGGTGGCGCAGGACTATCCCCTCCAGAGTGCGGCAGCGGCTTAAAGCGACATAAAGCTGGCCGCTGGCGAAAATGCCTCCCTCCAGGTCAAGAATCATCCTGTCGAAAGTCTTCCCCTGGCTTTTGTGTATGGTGACCGCCCAGGCCAGCCGCAGCGGCAGCTGCACGAAAGTCCCGGCCGTCTCGGTCTTAAGGCGCCCGGACTTCTCGTCGTAGGCGTAGCGCAGCAGTTCCCAGGTATGCGGGCGCACCGCGACCACGGGGCCGGTCTCTAAACGTACCCTGGCCGCGCCCGGTTCCAGCGCCGTCACCACTCCCATGGTCCCGTTGACCCAGCGGCCGCCCGGATCGTTATTGAGCATCATTATCTGCGCGCCGGCTTTGAGCTCCAGGCTCTCGGCCGTGGGCAGGGCCGCCTCGTCGAACTCGCCGTCCAGGAAGCCTTCGTAGAAGCCCGAAGGCGAGCGCAGACCGGCCAACCGTTCGGCGTTGAGGTCCGCGGCCCGCTGGTTGGTAGTGGTCAGTTGCACGTAAAGTTCGCCGGCCGGCGGCTCGAACCGCGGCATATGTCTGGCGTTGAGGGCCGCCAGCTGGGCCGGGGTCGTCTCGGCTCCCCGCACGGCGTTGAGCAGCCCGATGAAGCCGTCGTCGCTCTGGCGGTAGACCTTTTTGAGCTCCACCACGTCCAGAGTCAGGCCGGCGAGAACGCGCGAGTCGAAGAAGTAATTTCCGGCGTAGGCCCGGGAGAAGGCCTCCCGTTCGGAGGGCTTGAGCACCGGCGGCAGCTGGTGAAGGTCGCCTATGAGCACGGCCTTCACGCCGCCGAAAGGCAGGTGATGTTCCCCTCGCACGGAGCGCAGGAATATATCCGCGCAGTCCAGCAGGTCAGGCCGGACCATGGACACTTCGTCTATTATGAGGATCTCGAGCGCCCGGTAAAGCGCGCCCTTACCCCTTTTAGCGGCGGCCCGGGCCAGGCGGGCGGCCTTATCGGGAGTGACGCCGGGCTTAAAACCGAAGAAAGAATGTATGGTCTGCCCGCCGACATTGAGGGCGGCCACTCCCGTCGGGGCCAGCACTGCCTGCGACCGGCGGGAATTCTCTTTGAAAAGGCGCAGCAGTGTGGACTTGCCGGTGCCGGCGCGGCCGGTTATGAAGACGCAGCGGGACGGGCCTTCCAGCAGGTCGAGGGCCCGCCTGAACTCCGGGTTGATTTCGATATGGTCGGACATCGCGATATTATAGAACGAGGGGCCGACAGCGTGGTGTCGCCCCCCCCGGGGCGGCCCGCGTCAGAGGTCGGTTATATCCTGGAAGATGACGCCGGCCCCGACTATCCCCCCGTCGGGACCTTTCATGTTGATGGAACTGTAGCCGATGACGCGGCCCGAGCCGTTCACCTGGCACTTGAACTCCTGGCGGCGCACGGTGCGCCCGGTCTTGAGCACGTCGCCCAGCGCGTTGACCAGGTCGGGGCAGAGGTTGAAGAGCTCTATTATCTTCCTGCCGAGGAAATCCTCGGCCGTGCCGAGTATGTCCCTGGCCTTGGGGTTGAAGAAAATGACCTTGCCCTCCTGGTCCACGCCGATGAAGCCGCCGGAAAGGTTGTTTATCGTGCTCTCTCCGCGCGCGTTGAGCTGCGAGACCGTGGCTTCCAGCCGGGCGACGTAGACGCGCTGGCAGAAATGGCGCAGCGCCG
Organism: Elusimicrobiales bacterium; assembly: GCA_032251015.1. Lineage (GTDB taxonomy): Bacteria > Elusimicrobiota > Elusimicrobia > Elusimicrobiales > UBA9959 > UBA2231. The sequence goes on along the minus strand of JAVVFK010000138.1, from coordinate 2,892 downwards.
CCTCGGCGAAGGCCGTATCCTCGGGGCTGAAAACGCCCTGCATGGGGTTTATGTATTCCAGAACGCCGCCGAGCCTGCCGCCCAAGAAGCAGGGCAGGGCCAGGGCCGCTTTGGTCACGAAGCCGCTGCCCTTGTCAACGTTCTTCGTAAAGCGGGGGTCGTTGAGCGCGTCGTTGACCACCAGCGTTTCGCCGCTTTCCGCGCAGAAGCCGACTATGCCCCGGTAGCCGAAGCTGACGCCTACCAGGTCGGCCCCCACGGGGCCGATAGCTTTCCTGAAGGTGAGCGTCTTCTTGTCCGGGTCCGCCTCGAAATAGCTCACGGAATGACAGCCCATGTAGGAGGCCGATTTGCGCACGAACTTATCCCAGGCCTCATCCTCGGAAGGGAACGCGGCGTCGATGTCCCTGAGCAGGGCAGAAAGCTGGATCAATCTCTCGCTCATCTCTTTTTCCTCGTTCTGCCTGGCGAAGCCTTGGCCATCGGCCGGGGCGGGGCGCCGGCGAAGTCCAGAAGGCCGGCGGCCACGGCCGCGGCCAGTTTCTCCTGGAAGGCTGGCGTATTGAGCAGTTCTTCCTGCTCGGGCATTATCATATGTGCGTGCTCTATCAGTATCGAGGGCATCTGCGTCATTCGCACCACGTGGTAGTCGCCGAAACGCAAACCCTCGTCGGGAAGTTTTATGTCCCGCAGGAAGGAACGGTGCACCGAACGGGCCAGGGAGAAACTGTGCGGATGGTAATGGTAAACCGAAAAGCCGCGCGGCGAACCGAAAGGATCCTCCCCGTCGGCGATGGCGTTATTGTGAAGACTTATGAATACGTCGCCGCCGTTCGCCGCGGCCAGGCGCGGCCTGTCGGTCAGTTCGACGTTCTCCTCGCCGGAGCGCGTCATGAAGACGGAAGCGCCCAGTTTCTCCAGTTCCGCGCGCAGCTTTTCGGCCAGCGACAGGTTGACGTCCACCTCGAAGGTGGCCATGGGGCCGACCGCCCCGTCGAGCCAGCAGCCCTCGGGCATCTCCTCGTAGGGAAAAGCCTTCATCGGCACGCGGACGCCGTCGCGGCATTTGTAAAAGCGGGAATGGCCGGGGTCCAGCACTACCTTCATTCCCTCCAGCGGCTTCGGCCATTTGAGCGCCGCGGCCGGCGGGCCCTTGAGATCCACCTGCAGGCCTTTAGGGCCGTAGGAGACATCGTAGCCCCAGAGCTCTTTCGACAGGCGGAAGTTCAGCTCGGCGTAGCCGGCGCCCTGCCTCATGTCCACCCTTTTCACCAGTTCGTCGGCCGGATCGTAGACGATCCAGTTGGTGTGCAGGGCGGTATAGTAGAGGCGCAGGCGCAGCGTGTCGCCGTCGTGCTCGACGGAATAGGGGACCTTCCCGTAGATCGCGACCAGGGCCGAGGAGCCGGAACCCCGCGCCGCGAGCCTTATAGAGCCTGTCTCGGTCCTGGGCGCGGCGCCGCGGCCGGCGGACGAGACCTTGCTCTCGTCCACCCAGGCCGATTCCGAAGGGGTCAGGCGTACGCGGCGCATATTGCCGACGCGGCCGTCCGAGGCCAGCTTCACGCCCTCGGGCAGGAACATTATATAGCCCCCGTCCTCGGCGCTGCGGAGGTTGACGGAATCGGTGGAGGTCCGCACCAGCTCGAACTCCTCGAGGATATCGATCTTTATGTCCTTGACGGCCCTGGCGCTGTGGCGGAGCATACCGCCGAATTCGGCGCGCAGTTTCAGCCCGCGGCCGCGGTCGCCGTCCTTAACGCGGTAGCTGCCGTAATACCGGCCCGAGCCGGTAGGCATTTCGGTCATCCGCTCGTCCTCCGCCACGCCGTCCAGGGAAAAGGTCACGTCCTTGCCGGGTTCGCCGGCCGCGTGAACGTTGAGATAGTCGCCGGGGAAAAGCCCCAGGTCGGCGGACGGGGATATTATTTCCAGCGCCGGTTCCGGCTTTTCGTCTTCCGCGCCGCCGTTGCGGTAGCCTATCTTCACCTTCCTGGCCAGGAAGGTGGTGGCGTAGTCCGTGGCGCCCTCCCGCAGTTCGCAATTGAAGGAGAATTCCCCCGCGGTCACCGGCAGATAGGCGATGAAGCCGCCGTTGGTATGGGGCTTGACCCTCTCCCCGTTGATGTAGAAAGGGGCCGTGGCGGGGCTGACGGAGCCGAAAATGAAGGTCTTGCCGACCAGCGGCAGCTGCTGACCTTCGCGGGGATAGGAGACCTTTATCTCCCCCGCCTGCAGGGCGGCGGGGGACACCATGCCGCATGGTGTCCCTACGATCAGCAGCAGTAAGAACGGTATGGAAGGGTATTTCATTTTGTTAAAGTTTAGGAAACACAAAGTTAACAGGTTTCGCTTATTATAATATATATCGCCCGTATGACAAAGATTGCGCTCGTTATCATCGCCCTGCTCTCCCCCGCCGTCCGCGCGGCGGATTTCACCGCCATTAATCCGGGCGCCAGGGCCAACGGCATGGGCACGGCCTTCGGCTCGATAGCCGACGACGCTTACGGGATCTTCTACAACCCCGCCGGGCTTTCCGGCATGGGCTACCTCGAGGCCGGCGGCGGCTTCGCCCGGCGCCTGGATCCCGCCGGCACGGCGGGCGAGGCGAACCTGGTATACGTGCGCCCCAACCCGGACATAGAGAACAAGGCGGCCGGTTTCGGCTACCACGCGGTGCGCCAGGGGAGCCAGGGAGATAAAGACACCTTCCTTTTCGGCCAGGGCCAGCGTTTCACGCTCAAATATTTCCAGCAGCCGATATGGTGGGGGTACAATTTCCGCATAACCAGCCTCCGCTACCCGGCCGGCAGCCCGGAAGGCGGCAACAGCGGCAAAAGCCATTTCGGCCTCGGGGGCGACGCCGGGATGCTGCTATCCTCCAACAAC
>JAVVFK010000137.1:0-6517 GCA_032251015.1 Elusimicrobiales bacterium | reverse complement strand
CAAGAGCTCCCAACAATGTCCCGCCGTAACGCAATCAAAATCTTATCTTGGTTATCAAACAACGAAGAAACGTGGAATATCTGTCTCAGTTGCGCAAACAAGAGAATGATCGAAGAAGAAGGAGGTGAACAAGGCGCTGGAGGAGACTAAAAAAGAGAAGCGCCGCGTGGAGAACGACATCAGCCGCACCGAGGCCGTCGTCTCCTCCATGGCCGAAGGCGTGGTCGTCGTGGACGCGGAGGGCAAGATCCTTATGATGAACCCGCAGGCGGAGGCCCTCTCGGGCAAGCGCCTGGGCGAGCTCTCGGGAAAGAAGCTGCTGGACGTGGCCGCGCTCGAGAACCAGGTCCTCTCGCTGGCCAGCGAGATAAGGTCGGAAAGCCAGAAAGAACTGGAAAAGAACGTCGCCACGAGCGGCGACAAGAGCCTGGCCGAGACCATTAAAAAAGCCACCGCCATAGTACAGAACCAGGACGGCCGCATAGTAGGCGCGGTCTCGATACCCACCGACGCCGCCAGGCTGAAAGAGATAGAGAAGCTCCAGTCCGATTTCGTGGCCAACATGACGCACGAACTGCGCTCGCCGCTGACCTCGATAAAGGCCGCGCTGGACATGATGCGCAAAGAAGGGGCCGCGCCGGCGGTCCAGGGCATCCTCAACACCGCCATACGCAACGCCGAGCGCCTCAACTCCATCATCACCGACATCCTCGATTTCTCCAAGCTCCAGTCGGGCAAACTGGTCTTCCGGCAGGCGCGCACCGAGCCCGCCGAAATAGCCAGGGAGGCCGCCGATTCGATGAAGGCCTGGGCGCAATCGAAAGGGGTGTCGCTGGACCTGCGGGCCGAGCCGGATCTGCCGGCGGTCTACGCCGACCCCAACCGCACCACGCAGGTGCTCATCAACCTCCTCTCCAACGCCATAAAGTTCACGCCCGCCAAGGGCCGCATAGAGATAAGCGTGGACGCGGGGAAGGAGGCTCTTTCCAATTACGTCTTTTTCTCCGTGAAGGACAGCGGCCCCGGGATAAAGAAAGAGGACCAGGACAAGATCTTCGAGAAGTTCGTGCAGGTGGCCTCGGGCGAAAAGGTCGGCGGGACCGGCCTGGGCCTGGCCATCACCAAGGCCATGACCGTCATGCAGGGCGGCAGGCTGACGCTGGAAAGCGAGCCCGGCAAGGGCTCCATCTTCAGGGCGGCCATGCCGGTGTACAGGGGGCAGGGCGAAGCCCAGGGAACGGCGGAAGCGGCGGCGGCGCCGGAACCCGGAAAGTCCTGGTGGCGCAGGCTGCTGGGAGTTTAACGGGGATCCCCGACTATCCCGGAGACCTGCAGCAGGCGGGGGCTCAGTTTGAGCCCGGCCTCGCCGGCGCAGTCCCCGTCATTTGGGACCCTTCTTCTCCTTCCCGGAAAACTCCGGGTACAGCTTGCCCGCGCATTCGGGGCAGAAGCCGTGCGTGAATTCCGCCTCGGTGCGGCTGGAAATATAACCTTCCAGGTTCTGCCATTTGCCGTAGGAGTCGCGGATCCTCTTGCATTTGGCGCAGATCGGCAGCAGGCCGGAGAGCGTCTTCACCTCTGTAAGGGCCTTGCCGAGATTGGCCACCAGTTCCGCCTGCTTTCTGTTGAAGTCCTTGCGTTCGATGGCGTAGAAAACGGCGCGGGCCAGCAGGGCGGGGCTCAGGTCCCCTTTGACTATATAGTCCTGCGCCCCCTGGTTGACCAGGTCCAGCGCCATGTCCTCGTCGTTGACCACGGTTAGCAGCAGCAGCGGCGTCTCGGGCGCCGCCTCCACGAGCCGGTCGAAGGTGTCCCGGCCGCGGCTGTCGGGCAGGTTCAGGTCCGCCACTATCGCGTCGAAACCGGTCTTCGCGACCGCGGCCAGCGCCTCTTTCATGGAACGCGCGGCGGTCAGCAGCATCCGCGCGGCTTTGGTCTTGCCGAAGACCCTGCGCGTCAGCGCCAGGTCGTCGGGGTCGTCCTCCACCAGAAGTATCCTAAGCGTTTTCTTTTCCATCTTTCCCCTCTTTATCCCTTTCCGGGATCCGTTCTTTTTCATCCCCACGACCCCTCCCTTTTCCAGCGGGCAGAGTAAAATAAAAAGTCGCGCCTTTGCCCGGCTGGCCCTCGGCCCGGATCCTGCCGTCGTGGCGCTCTATTATCCGGCGGCAGGTTACCAGGCCTATCCCCGTCCCGGGGAAATCCGACGTAGCGTGCAGCCGCTGGAAAGGCCTGAAAAGGTTGCCGGCGTATTCCATGTCGAAACCCGCGCCGTTGTCCCGGACGAAGAACGCGGTCCCGCCGTCCTTATCCGCGGAGCCGAATTCGACCTTCGCTTCCGCGGTCCGGCGGGTGAACTTCCAGGCGTTGCCTATGAGGTTCTCGAGGACCTCGCCGATAAGGGTCCGGTCCCCGAAGGCGGCCAGGCCGGGCGCGGCGCTGAAAGAAACGGCTCTTTCCGGCTCCGCCTCCCTGAGATGGGAGGCGGTCTCCTCCGCCATGGCGGTCAGGTCCAGCGGCACGCGGGTGAGCGACTGTCTCATCAGCCTGGAAAGCTTCAGCAGGCTGTCTATGACCCCGGCCATCTGCCGGCAGCCGGCGCGTATCCTGGCGATGGCGTTGCGCGCGTCTTCGGGCAGGGCCGCGGCATGGTCCTCCTCCAGTACGGCCGCGAAACCGTCCATGCGGCGCAGCGGGGCCCTTAGGTCGTGCGAGGCCGAATAGGTGAAGGCCTCCAGTTCCTCGTTGGCGGCCTTAAGTTCCGCCGTGCGTTCGGCCACGGCCCGCTCCATTCCCGCGTTGGCCCGCATCAGCGCCTCTTCGGCCGCGTCACGCTCCCGGCCGCGCTCCTCCAGGTTCCCCAGCATGGCGTCCATGCCGGCCGCCAGCGCACCTATCTCGTCGTTCAGACTTATCCCGGTACGGACGGAATAATCCCCGCTGCGGGCCACTTCCCGGGCCAGCTCCGACAGCTTCAGCATGGGACCGGACACAACCTTATGCGCCTTGAACGCGAACAACAGGGTCAACAGGGCCAGCGCGAAGCCTATACCGGAAAGAGCGGCCAGACGCCCCGCTATGGCGCGGTAGAGGTTGCGGGTGGAGACCGCCAGATAGAGCGTGCCGTGAACTCTCCCGTTGTACACCATCGGTTCCCGTACGGATATAAGGCCGGCGAAGGTCCGCTCTTTTTTTTCGGGCGGCATGACCGAGGGAGGGGAGCCCTTGCCGCCGTCGCAGGTATAGCAGGCGAAAAGCCGGCCCTCCGAGTCGTAGACGGCGGCGTAGACGATATCATCGAGCGCCGCCAGTTTGCTCAGGGCTTCGGAGGTCTCCTCCGCGTAGCCGAAAGCCAGCGGCGCCGCGCAATATTCCGCGGCCAGCCTGGCCGAAAGGTCGGCCTCGCGCCTGAGCGCTCCGCGCATGGCCCTTACATCCGTTAATGTAAGCAGGATGAACCCCAGCACCAAGCCCAGCAGGGTCACCGACATTATCAGGGCCGTCAGCTTTGTCCGCAACGACATTCCGGTAAATTCCATCGCGTTGTACCGCCGTTCACTTATCTTTAGGGTACAGAGTCATTACCAAGAGCCGAAACTCATCCATGACCATTAGGATCGGCTTTGTCATAGAAAAACCCCGGCCCTGCGGCCGCGTAGTAAGAATAAAGGAAAATCCCCCCTACCGGGAATTAGACAAAATACGGGACACTGATACAATTGCCCCCCCGCCGCCTTTCTGACGCTTTGTTTTAAGCCCCGGAAACTGGTAAAATATTCCCTCGCTCTTTCAGCCGCGCCCGTATCTCAACGGATAGAGTCCCGCCCTGCGAAGGCGGTTATACTGGTTCGATTCCAGTCGGGCGCACCAGATTTTTATGTCAGAACGGAAAGAAGACCCGAAAACGGAAAAGTCCACCGGCCGGAACAGGGCGGCATCTGCCGCAGTCGGTGCCGGGAGCTCTGCGACCGGCCGCTACGTCTACGACAAGAAGCTGGGCAAGGTCGTCAAAGTATCCGACGACGTCCCGGGCCTTAAAAAAGGCGGCGGCGGGCAGGACGGAGGCGGCTGCCCGATGAACCCGGGCGGCCACACCTGCAACGGCTGCTGCGGCCACTAAACGACGCGGCCCCGCGCTGAAAGGCGCGGGGTTTTTATTTGGGGGAACCATGGAAGAAAAATTCGCCGAACTCCGCGAAAAATACGAGGAAGCGGCCGCGCTCGGGTCGGCCCGCGCCGTACTGGCCTGGGACCAGCGGGTGACCATGCCGCCCGGCGGCGCGACGGGCAGGGCGCGCTCGATGTCGGCCCTGGCCAGGGTGGCGCACGGCAAGGCCACCGCGCCGGAGATAGGCAGGCTCATAGAAGAGACCTGGGACTGGGCGCAGGCAAAAGGGCCGGACTCCTTCGAGGCGGCCTACCTGCGGGTATTGAAGCGCGACTACGACCGCGAAGTGAAACTGCCTTCCGGCTTCGTCGGCGAATTTTCCGCCGTCTCCTCGGCGGCCATGGCGGCCTGGGAAGCGGCCAAGAAAAATTCCGACTTCTCTTCGTTCGCTCCCCACCTGGAGAAGACAGTGGAACTGGCGCGGCGCCAGGCGGAACTGCTGGCCCCCGGCGAGCCCGCCTACGACACGCTTCTCGACCTCTACGAGCCGGGGATGCGGCGGGCGCGGCTGGAACCCCTGCTCAAGGACATAGCCGAAGGGCTGAAGCCGGTCATCAGGGCCATAGCCGAAAGGCGTTCCGCCGTATCCGACGAAATACTCAAAGGGGATTTCGACGAGACCGCCCAGATGGCCCTGGCCGACGAGCTGGTCCGCGACCTGGGCTTCGACTTCGCCAAAGGCCGCCAGGACCGTTCCGCCCATCCGTTCACCACCGGCTTTTCGCTGTCCGACGTGCGCATAACGACCTGGACCATGCGGGACTGGCTGCCCGCCTCCATATACGCTTCGCTCCACGAATGCGGCCACGCCCTCTACGCCATGGGAGCGCCTGCCGAATTCGATTTCACCCCGCTGGCCGGCGGCGCCGGCCTCGGGGTGCACGAGTCGCAGTCCCGGTTCTGGGAGAATATAGTCGGCCGCGGCCGGCCGTTCTGCGAAAGGCTGCTGCCGAAGATCAGAAAGCATTTCCCCGGCAGGTTCGACCGCGTTTCCCCGGAACAGCTCTATTTCGCGGTGAACAAGTCGGGGCCGTCGTTCATCCGCGTGGAGGCCGACGAGGTCACCTACGACATGCACATAGCCCTGCGCTTCTCCCTGGAGACCGCCCTGCTCGACGGAACTCTTAAGGTGAAGGACCTGCCGGAGGCCTGGAACGCCGGGATGAAGGAATATTTCGGGATAGTCCCGGGCAGCGACGCGGAAGGCGTGCTCCAGGACGTCCACTGGGCCCAGGGGACCATAGGGTATTTCCCCACGTATTCGCTGGGCAACCTGATGGCCGCCCAGCTCGACGAGGCGATGAGGCGGGACCTGCCGGACATGGACGGCCTGATATCCCGCGGCGAGTTCGGGCCCATCCTGGCCTGGCTGCGCGAAAAGATCCACGTCCACGGGGCGAAGTACTTCCCCGCCGACCTGCTCCGCAAGGCCCTCGGGCGGGACGTGGAAGCCGGCCCGTTCCTTTCCTACATAAAAAAGAAGTACTCGGCCATTTACGGCTTCTGACGCGGCCGCGGCATGAAAAAAACCCCGGCGCGGGCCTAATCGTCCATGAGCGCCATGTTCAGCTCTATCCCCTTCGACTTGAGCAGCGCGGCGAAGGCCTGCTTATCCACGGACTTTATGTAGGCCTCGGCGGGGTCCACGGCCTTCTCCACCACCAGCTTGAAAAGAGCCTCATTGAGCATGGTCATCCCCTGCTTCTTCCCGGTCTGCATGATCGACGGTATCTGGTAGATCTTTCCCTCGCGTATAAGGTTAGAGACGGCGCTGTTGACGAAAAGGGTCTCCATCGCCGCCACCCTCCCGCCGCCCGTCTTCTTGCACAGCGTCTGCGATATCACGCCCTTGAGCGAGGTCGCCAGCATCGTGCGTATCTGCGACTGGCGGTCGGCCGGGAACTGGTCGATGATGCGGTCCACGGTCGAGGCGGCCGTCGTGGTGTGCAGCGTGCCGAAGACCAGGTGGCCGGTCTCGGCGGTCTCGATGGCGATGGAGATGGTCTCCAGGTCGCGCATCTCGCCCACCAGCACTATGTCGGGGTCCTCGCGCAGCGCGGCCCGCAGCGCGGCGGAAAAAGACCGGGTGTGCGAGTGCACCTCGCGCTGGTTGATGAGGCAGTTCTTCTTGTTATGGATGAATTCTATCGGGTCCTCGATGGTGATTATGTGCGCCCGCCGGTTGCGGTTGATATAGTCCACCAGCGCGCAGAGCGTCGTCGATTTTCCCGAGCCCGTCGGGCCGGTGACCAGGACCAGGCCCTTGGAAAGGAAGCAGAGGTCCAGCATTTCCTTGGAGAGCTTGAGCTTCTCGGCGGTCACTATCTCTATCGGGATCTGCCGGAAGAC
>JAVVFK010000136.1:0-6563 GCA_032251015.1 Elusimicrobiales bacterium | reverse complement strand
CCTTCACCAGCGCGATATGCTCAAGCCCCGTGATCTTCTCGCGGTAGATGTGCATCGTGAAAACCCCGTGCGGAGTGGGCAGCGCGGCCGTGGCGTGCTTCTCAACCAGGGTCTCCCGTCCGCGGCGGTACTTTATGAGATCGGCTATGGTGGCCAGCTTGAGGCGGTGGCGGCGGGCGAAGGTCCTTAGATGCGGCATGCGGGCCATAGTTCCGTCGGCGCGCATTATCTCGCAGATGACGCCGGCCGGACGCAGTCCGGCGAGGCCCAGCAGGTCGACGCAGGCCTCGGTATGGCCGGCGCGGATCAGCACGCCGCCCGGCTTGGCGCGCAGCGGGAAGACATGCCCGGGGCGGGTAAAATCGGCCGGGGCTGAGGAGGGGGAGGCCAGCGCTTTCAGCGTGCGCGACCTGTCGGCGGCCGAGATGCCCGTGGTAACGCCTTTTTTGGCGTCAACCGATATGGTCCAGGCGGTCTTATAGGGGTCGGAGTTATCGCGCTCCATGGGAAAAAGGTCCAGCAGGGACGCGAGCCCTGCGGAGAGCGGGGCGCAGAGCAGGCCGCGCGCCTCTTTGACGATGAAGTTCACCTTCTCGGGCGTCGCGAACTGCGCCGCCATGACGATGTCCCCCTCGTTCTCGCGGCTCTCGTCGTCGGCCAGTATCACCATGCGGCCGCGCTTTAGATCTTTTATTATTTCCTCTATAGGAGCGAAATCCATTAATTCTCCAATAAAAAAGCCCTGAAGTCGTCTTCAGGGCCTGGGGGAGCCGGCAAATAAAACCATACGCGGCCCGTCCATCGGTCCTTCTTTCATCCGGACTTTACCGTCGGCCCCGGGATCTCACCGGGTCATGCTCTGGGATCTCTCCCTCGGCTCGCGGGCTCGCCCTTTCGGGATCACCGCCGGTGGGGAATCGCACCCCGCCCTGAAGAACCTGTGGTTATATTATAACACTTATATCAGTAGCAGTTGCCCGATCCCTTCGACCCTATCTGGGCCCAATCGGCGACGCCGGTGCCGGTGGAAACACATAGATCGAATATGGAGGAATTATAGACGACCAGCCCCGTATCCAGGGGCGTCGCGCCCTGGAGTTCCGCTGTAGTCATCGCACGCGGCTGCCAGAAACCCTCGGCCGTGAAGGTGGACTTGGTAGGCAGCGAACCGAAATCGGCCGCGCCGTTCACCGTCAGGCCGGTGGTGGTAAGCGCGCCCATGGTGTCGCCCGATTTGGACACCTTGCCGGCTATGTCCGAGACTATCACGTCGGTGGAGGTGATGACGCCGTTGAGCGTGGACCCGTTGCCGTAATAAGCCGACGCCGTGACACTGCCGAGCGTGGTTATGCCCGCGCCCGCCCCGTCATTATAGAAGGTGCCGCTGGAGAGATGCAGCCTTGCCGACGGAGAACGGGTGCCCACGCCCACGCGTGCCGTATTGGTGGACGCGTACAGGATGGGCGTCACGGCCGCCGTGCTGATAAGTGTATTGGCGCCTATGTGCAGGCCTGCCTCCGGCACGGCGCTGTGTATGCCGAACTGGCCGGTCTTCCTGATGCGGTAAACCTCAGTGCCTCCCGTAAAATTGGAGGCGCCGCCGGCCAGGAATATGAAGTCGGTCTGGCCGCCGGGGGTTCCCATAGCGGCCTTCTGGGGCTGCGCCTGGTCAGAGAAGTAGATGTACGAGTCGCCGCCCACGGGATTCAACTGGAGGCTGGCGACATTGTCCAGGCTGCTGCCTATCAATATCCCTTCGGAAACGTGCAGTTTGGCGAGAGGAGTATTGAGACCGATGCCTACCCGGCCCTGGGTAGTGACGACCATGTCATAGTCTATACCGAAAACGTTATTGGAGCCCACTATCAGGGAATAGTTCTCGTCGCCCGCTTCCACCACGTGCAGCCGGGCAAGCGGTGTCCCTATGCCTATCCCGGCGTCGCCGTCCACGTATAGTTCCGTGCTGGCTATGACGCCGTAGATGGTGCCGTGAATACCGTCCTGAACCGTAAGACTGGATACAACCACCATATCGCCGTCCACTACGAGCTTGTGGGTGGAGGGGGTTTTGGTCCCCACTCCCACCATGCCCGTAGTCGTGCTTATATAAAGGATTGGGCTCACGGAAGCGGTACTGACCAGCATGTTGGTCGCCACATGGAAGCGCTCGGAGGGACCGGCCGTACCTATGCCGAAATTACCGCTCTCCCTGATACGTAAGATCTCCGTCCCGTTGCTCATACTGGTGGCCGCGGCGCGGTAGACCAGGTCGCGCACTCCGGGAGCCATTCCAAGTATGCCTTTGCCGGGCGTGGCCGCGTCGTCCCAGGCTATATACCCGCCGCCGCCGCCTCCCGTGCGCAGGACGATCCTGGCATCGTCGTTAGTATCTGGAACCGTAACCCCGATGCCGCTAAGAACATGAAAGGGATAGGACGGGCTCAGAACGCCCACTCCTACGCGTCCCTGGGTGGTCACCGAGAGGGCGTAACTGGAGGGGACGGGGACCGTAGCCACGGTAAGAGCGTAAGGGGAGAAGTTGTTATAGCCGAAGATGGAAACGCTGGCCCCTTCCACGCGCAGGTTCCCCGTCATGGTGTCGCCGGCTTTTAGCAGCTTGGTGCTGTCGGTTCCCAGCACATCGCTCAGGCCTGCGCCACTGCCGCGAAAAAGGGGGGCATCAACAACACCGCTGCCGTTGACCTTGATGCCCGATGCGGTTTCGATACTGTACTGGGCGTAGCCGAAAGCCGCGAAAACTCCGGAAGACGCTTCGACCTTGGTGGCGCCTATGGTACCGGTGACCGACAAGGAAGAGCCGTAAAAACCGCCCTGGGCCGTTATACTGGAAGTGGCCAGCATGCCGCCTTCGATATAGATCTTGTGCGCGGCGGTGGAAGCCCCTACGGACAACCATTCACCTTCGCCGACGGCCAGGCCGGCGGACCCCGTGACCGTAAGAGAGGAACCATCCAGAGTCAGCGGGCCATCCATCGTGTCGCCGGCTTTCAGCACCCGGGTGGGGTCCGTCGAGAAGACATTGGTCAGGCCGGAGCCCTCGCCCTGGAAAAAAGCGGCTTTCATCACGCCCGTGGAAGACATGGAGCCCACTACGACCCCGGCGCCGTCGCGCCAGATCTGGGCGTAGATGTCGTTGGCGGCGCCCGGGGCGGCTACGTCCAGCCGGGCCGAGGGAGAGACGGTCCCCAGGCCGATCAGGCCCGAAGTCGTAACCGCCAGGTGATACGCCAGCCTGGCGGGGTCGGTCGTGACCGCCAGGGAATAGGCCAGCGAATTGTTGGTATTCACTATCGTCATGCTGGATGAGCCCGACAACGTAAGCGGGCCGGTCATGGTGTCGCCGGCCTTGAGCAGCCGCAGCAGGTCCGCGGCGGTCGTCCCCGTCAGATTAGAGCCGTCGCCGTGGAAATAGTTGGCGTAGACGCGTCCTTCGCCGGTCATACGTATAAGATCGGAGGCTCCGGTCGAAATAAGCACCAGGTCGCCGGGCTCGCCGATACCGCTGCTGATATGCAGCCTGGCCCGCGGTAAAGTCTCCGAAATGCCGATGTTCCCGGTGGTTATGTTGTACATGTCGTTGCCGTTGAGTTCCCACTTGGTCTCGGCCGCGGCCTTGACCTGGACCGAGCCGTCGGGGAACTTGAAGCCGCAGGTATAGTCGGGGCCAGTGTCGCAGCCGGGGACGCCCTGGCTCTCCACCAGGCCCGAGACGCTGAGCTGCTGGCCGGGCGAGATGCTTCCCACCGATATGCCGCCCTGCACGAAAAGGTTGGTGGAGATGGTGATGGCGCCGTTCGAGGTGACCGGCAGCGCGCCTATGACGTCGGCCGAAAATACCGGGGTCGCCGCGCTGGCCGTGGAGGAGTAGAGAGAGTTGAAGGCGAAGGGGGCGGCCTGAAGACGGACGCGGGGGGAAAGCGGGTCGAAGGAGCCGCTGCAGCTGGCGGTGGGCGCGATCTCCACCTGCATCCAAAGGGCGTGGTTGTTTATGAAGATGTCCGGAGTGATGCCGCCGGAGGTATTGGAACCGACCTCCACCTCGTAGCGGCCCCTGTTCATGGGGACGTTGCAGACTGTCTCGGTAAAAAGCGGGCTGCCGCCGGCCGCTACGTCGTAGATCAGGAACCGGACATGCTTGGAGCCGTCTACCGGCTGGTTGGTCTCCTTGTTGAGCAGGAAGCCCTGGTAATTGAAGCTCCTGGTGATGACCGCGCCGGCGTCGGCCGCCAGCGCGGTTGCGAAGGAAACGGCCAGCGCGGCCCTGAATATCGGTTTTGACGTTCTCATAAATTCTGCCTCCCGAAAATGATGCGGGCTACTTGATCACCACGGCGGTTCCGTTGAAAACTTCCCCGCCTGACTCTATCTGATAAATATAGACGCCGCCCGGGGCGGCGCGGCCTTCGGAGCGCGGGTCCCAGACGAGCGAATTCTCCACCGGGCCGGGCGTCATAGAAGCCACCCTGGCTCCCTTCAGGTCGTAGATCGTTCCCTTGGCGGAAGCCCCGGTAGGATTGTCGAAAACGAAGACCATCGTATCATTTTTGCCGTCGCCGTTCGGAGTTATCAGGCGGTTTGACAGGCCCGAGACGTCGGCGGCGAAACCGCCGCTCCTTTCGGTGGAGCGGAGCTGGTAGCGGCCCAGCAGCGTGGTATCCAGCGTGACGCGAGAGTTAGGCTGATCCACCTTGCCGTAAAGCTGCAGCCAGCGCCGGCCGTTATGGAAAAAGACGCTCAGGCGCTTGTAGTCGGGCACCGTGGCCGAGGGGACGAACGCGTCGCCGGACTTGGAATAGTAGAGACGAAGGGAACCCGGGGTGGCGAGCTTGAAGGAATCGTCGCGAGTCAGGCCGCCGCGGTAAGCGGCGAAATCCACGCTCTTGACGATCCGTCCGCCGACCTCGTCGGTATTGGAGGCGACCTCTATGGTATAGAGCTCCAGCTGGTCTGAGACCGCGCCCGCGAAAGGTCCCATGGCCGCCTGGGGGATCTCCATCAGGCTGGCCCCGTCGGGAGCCACGAAATACCCGGCGTTGGAACGTCCTCCCCGCACGTAGGAAGGGCTGGAGAGGCCCGCCTGGTTCACGGCGCTCACCCGGTAGAAATACTCCGAGCCGGGCGGGACGGAATCCACGAAACTGAAGGTGTAGGACGAGACCTCGGCGATAAAGGCCCAGTTCTCCGTGGCGGGGGTAGTGGCGCGGAACACCTGGTACGCCTTGACCTCGTAGGGATAACTGGGACTGAACCTGTTGTCGAACTCTATGCGCGTCGCGTAACCCGCGGGCGGTATCCAGGAGAGGGAATACGAATTGGCGCCGGCCGCGCTCTGGAAGTTCATGGGCGGAAGGGGGGTCAGGGCGAAGGAGACGGCCCTGTTGGATAGTTCCGAGGTGACCCTCTCCGAGTTATAGGCCCGCAGTGCGAAATAATACGTGGCGCCGGGATTGAAGCCGTCCAGGATGAAAGTCTCCGTAGCGCCGCCGGCCAGCGGGGACCAGGACTGGGACGCGGCTACGAGCGCGGCGCTGCGGAAGTCCTCTTCGGTCGCGATAGGCGCGGAAAGGGAATACTTGAGCGCGTACCCGAGGCTGGAACCGCCGATGGTATGCCAGGCCTCCTCCGGCGCGGTCCAGGTCACGCGCACCGAATCGCTGGAGACGGTGAGCGTGGCCAGGTCGCTAACCGCGGCCGGCTGGGGGAAATAGGCGTAGGCGCCCGAGCGCGAAGAGTACATGGGGGAAACGGAAGTGGAGACCGAAAGTTCGTCCAGGGCCGAGAAAGAGACGAAACCCGACGAATACCCTAGCGCCCCGCCCCAGCCCATGCGGCCGTCGGTCTCGACGAACGAGGCCGACTCGTAGCGCCCGGCCCAGGAGGGGCCGGCGCACAGGAGGAGGGAAAGTAAAATAAGAGCGCGCATGATATGGAATAAATTATAGCGCCGCCTTGCGACCGAAATATTGCGGGATTGTGACAGGAAAGTGAAAACTCCGCCGGGCGGGAAAAACAACCTTCACAATTACGAAATAAAATAGTCGCACGTCTTTTGTACGATTGAATCATGAACACCGGGTACCGATCATGAAAAAGCCGGAACTACTCAACAGGGGAGTCGGCGGAGCGGCCATATCGCTGGCCGCGGTCCTGCTGCTGGCGCCCGCCCTGACCGCCGCCGTCACCGTCGGGGCTTCTATCGCGCTCAACCGCCTGGTGACCCCCAACGGCGATTCCCGCAACGACAAGTTCATGTTCAAGTGTCACAATCCCTCCGAGCTGCTGGTCAGGGGGGAGATCTTCGACCTTAAAGGGCGCAAGGTGGCCGACATGGTCCGGGACATGTCCGCCCCGCTGGACGATTTCTATTATATGGAATGGGACCCTAACCTGGGGATGCGCGCGGCGGGCGGCGTCTATATCTACCAGGTCACGGCGGGAGAGACCGTCCTGCGGGGCACGGTGATGGTGATCCGGTAAGAGTAAGGCTTCGATATGAACAAGGGAAAAGGACTCTCGGCAAGAACGGAGGCGGCGCCTGTCCT
>JAVVFK010000135.1:0-6630 GCA_032251015.1 Elusimicrobiales bacterium | reverse complement strand
TTGGTACCAGTTATAAACGGGGCATTTCATAGCTAAAAAGCATATAAATCATGCACAGCAAACCCGGAAGAGCCGAATTTGTTTCTGGACTCCAATCCGACTTTTCTGACGATGACCCTGGCTCATGAATTAACGCATCTTGTGGATTTCAGGGATACGGGCGGCGGAGTGAAAGCCGATCGTGGCTCTGCTCATTTTTTTATGGAGTTAAACGGGCGCTCCGCGGAAACGTACGTCTATCATGAGCTTCTGGTAAAGGGAGTGGCTCCGAAACCCGCCTTTGAAAACAAGGCCTTGCAGATGGTGCGGTTGAATCTCGCCATAAGGGATTACGTCAACGGCGGCGAAAAACCGGTATTGAAAGATTTTCCATTGCTTGCTGCAATGTCCAACCCCGCATTTGATGAATATATACGAAAAGCTGCCGAAAAGCCGAGAAAAGGGAGCATGTCGCTCGCCGGAGTCGTTAAACTGACATACAACTTCCCTGAGTCTGTCGAAGATCCGCCAAAACCCCCGGCCTACAATTACGCCGCGACCAAGGAATATGAGAAGTATCGTAAACTCCGGGACGCTCTCGGGCATAGGACGAAGGTCTACATAGACTGGAAGAAAGCCAATGTGGACGCGCCGTCTTCTTCCCTTCCCGGCCTTCCTGATGATAATTACGGAGGTGGCGGCCAGTATAATCCTGGCGGCGGGGATTATAATCTTCCTCCCCTGCCGTCGCCTAATGTGGATTTTGACGGCGGAGGTTTTAGCCACTTCTCGCTTTGACGCCGGTACGGCGATATCTCCAAAGAGTAATTTAAACGGACACTTATGAAAATGATCATGATCGTAATCCTCTCGGCGCTGCCGGCTTACGCGGGCGGGGCGAGCGTATTCACTGACCCTTCCTTTCAGAACTTCACGGAGCTGGCCTACGGCTATAAAAAGCCCGGCCGCGTCCACGCCGCTCCCGCCAATCTGCGCGACGCGGTGGGTTCCGCATCGGCGGGGGACACCATTCGGCATGGTGTCCCCGTTCCTTTTTCCTCCCTGGCCGCCGCCGTCCCGCCCTCCCCTCTGGTGGCCCCCGCGGTCCTTGAAAACGGTCCTACCCTGCCGCCCGACGTTCCGGCCGGCTGGCCGCATATGATCTACCGCGTACGTTCGGCCCTGCGCCGCGGCCCTATCTCGGCTTTCGTGCCCTCCCCGGGTCCCGTCCCGGCCTCGGTCCACAAGGACCTTGTCTTCATAAGTTTCGTGCCGGTCGCCGAAGATTTCGGCCCGCTGGTGAACGAACTGTCCTCCGCTTCCGGTTTCATATATACCGGCGAGCGGGCGCTCCGTTATAATACCTCAACCACGGCCCAGGTCAAGGTCTACGGGCTCGTGCCCGCCGCCCGGCTGTCCTCGGTCTATTGCCATCCCGCGGTCGCGCGGGTCGGCCTGGAGCGCGGCCGCCCGGAACTGCCGCTCAAGACCCCCGTGGCTTTTACGCTGCGCGTGCCGGCCGGCGTGAACCCGGGTGAATTCATAGAGTCGTTCGTTTCCTCCATGTCCGAGAAGGCGGGCTTCGCCCTCGCCGCCTCCGTCCCCGACGCCGGCGGCAGGCCCGGCCATGACAGCTTTACCCCGTACTCCCTGTCGGGCGAGGTCCACTCGGACCGCGTCAACGAACTTATCGGCTCCCCCTTCGTCTCCTCCGTTTCCGTAAAGAGCTGACCCGCTCCCGGCGGGGACCCGAGGCTCCCCGCGAACAGGCCCCGCCCTTTAACGGCGGGGCCTTGTGTTATATAATGATATTATGCAGGAACACGCTAATAATCACGCACACGCCCCCGAGATCATCCGCCGCAAAGGCTACAGGGTGGTCTTTCTGCTCGCTTTCACCGCGACCGTCCTCTTCGAGGCCCTGCTCTTCCTTCATACGCAGGCCAGGGAGGTCCTTTCGCTGCTGGAGGACGATTTCCGCGTCGTCGTGCTGCTCAAAGACGGCGGCCGCAAGGAGAGGGATACGCTCTGGGAGTCGATACGCGCCCTCCAGGGCGTCAGGAGCGCGGTCTTCATCGCCAAGGACGAGCGCCTGGCCCAGATGCGCGAAGAGGACCCGGAGCTGATAAAGGGAGCTCTCTCGCTGGGCCCCAACCCGCTGCCGGATTCCTACGAGATAGCGGTGGACCAGTCCGTGATGAGCTCGCTCAATACCTGGACCGAGAAGCTCTGGGGCATGGACGGCGTGGCCGAGGTGCGCTACAAGCCGCTGGAGGCCTACGCCATACTTCATTTCTCCTTCTACGACAACTTCATAACGCTGGTCTTCGGCCTGTCGCTGCTGGGGGCCGTGCTGTTCTCGCTGACCGTGCTGTTCCACCGCTTTTCCCCGGCCGGACTCATGGACGGCATCCGGAAGGACAAGCGCTGGTTCCTTTCGGGCGCCGGCGGCGCCGCCGCGGCCGTGCTGGCCTGTTACCTGATAGTCTACCCCGTGCGCTATCTCAGCCCCGTCTGGGCCTGGCCTAACCCGCTCTGGCACCTGGCCGGGGTCCTGACCGCCGGTTTTCTCGCCTGGACCATGGTGCAATGGAAAAATTCGCGATAGCGCTCCTCTCTCTTCTGCTGCTCGCGCCGCCCGCTTTCCCGCAGACGGCGGCGCAGTTGCGCGACCGCAAGGGCAAGCTCGAGGAGATCAACAGACAGCTTTCGGAAAAGCAGAAGGAACTGGAACGCTACCAGGCCGAGCAGAAGAAGATCTCGGCCGAGATCGCCAGGCTCAGGCGCCAGGACCGGCTGACCAAGAGCCGCCAGCGCGAACTGGAGGGACAGCTCGGGTCCTCGCGCAGGAAAGGCGAAGAGGCCCGCGAGAAACTTTCTTCTCTCGAACGGGCGCAGGATGAACTGGCCGGCGCGGCTTCGTCGGAGGTCGCCATGTATTCCACCAACAGGCTGTTCTCCTCTCCGTATTACGGCCGGGCCGACCTGATGCGGGACGTCTTCATCCGCGCCGCGATAATGAACAAATACGCGCTGGCCGCCACGCTCAAGGGCGAGAAGTCCCGCGTCTCGAAGGATATGAAGACGCTGGCCCGCAGGCAGGTGGAACTGTCCGGCAGGAAAGCCCGGCTCGCCCGCGAAAGCACCATAAGCCGGCGCAATGTCCGCACCAAGCAGCAGGAACTTTCACGCGCCAAAAGCAGGGAGAAGGACCTGCGCCGCGAGCTCGAGGACCTCAAGAACGCCGCCGCCGGGCTGACGACTCTCGTAAAGAAACTGGAGAAGAAGGCCCCCTACAGGACCCGCAAGCCCGGCGATCTCCCGATAGAGCGCAATTCTCTGCCCTGGCCGGCGGCCGGCCGCCTGATAAGCAAGTACGGCCGGGAGCATGTGCCGGAACTTAAGACCTGGATAGTCCGCGAGGGCATACGTATCCGCACCGCCGACCGCGCCCCGGTCACGCCGGTCCTGCCCGGCAAGGTCATCTATTCGGGCCCCTTCAGGACTTACGGCAACGTGGTGATAGTGGACCACGAGAAAGGTTTTTTCACGGTGTACGGCCTGCTCAGCTCGCTGGAGGCCTCCAAGGGGGACCGCGTGGACGTTTCGTCGCGCATCGGTTTCGCGGGCGTGGACACCCAGGCCATCTCCGGCGGCGAGACCTCGGGCGGGAGCACGGTATATTTCGAGATACGCTCTGGCGCCGACGCCGTCAACCCGATGCCCTGGCTGACTCCCGCGCCCTGAGCCGGCCGGAAAATGTATAATTGGGAGCGCTCCCAGGGGCGGGCGCGGCACGCGAACCAACGGATTTTTTCTTTGTTTTTCAAGGAGAAATATATGAAGATCCCCAGGAAAGTCATTCTGATAGCCGGGACGGCGGCCCTGATGGGCCTTGTCTTCCCGTACGCCAACTCCGCGGTGGACCGGACCTACCAGCAGCTTAAGACCATCGTGGACGTGCTGGAGCTCATCAAGGAGAACTACGTCGAGGAGACGGACTCCCAGAAACTGATATACGGCGCGGCGCACGGCATGGTGCGGGAGCTCGACGATTTCTCCCAGTTCATGGAGCCGGACCTCTACAAGCGCATCAAGAGCGACACCGAGGGGGAATTCGGCGGCATCGGCATCCGGGTGGACGTGCGGGAAGGCTGGCTGACCGTGGTCACCCCCCTGCCCAATACCCCCGCTTACCGCGCCGGTCTCTACCCCGGCGACAAGATAATCAAGATAGAGGGCGAGAGCACCAAGGACATGATAATCGACGAGGCCATCAAGCGCCTCAGGGGGACGCCGGGCGCCAAGGTCAACATTACCACGGCCCGCGAGCCGGAGGGCGACAAGGACGCCGACTGGATACAGCGCGACGTGACGCTGGTCAGGGAACTCATCAAGACCGAGGCCGTGCGCTTCAAGATGCTCGACAACAAGATCGGCTACATAAAGCTCATAGACTTCACCGGGCACGTGACCGAGGACGTCGACAGGGCCATGGAATCCCTCAAGGCCAAGGGGATGGAGGCGCTGGTCATAGACGTGCGCTACAATCCCGGCGGCCTGCTCTCCGCCTCGGTGGACATCTCCAAGCTTTTCATAGACGACAACCGCATGATCGTCTACACCAAAGGACGCCGGCCGGAGAATTACCAGGAATTCCGCGCCGGTTCCAAGGCCCCGTTCCCCAGCCTGCCCGTCGTGGTGCTGGTGAACCGCTATTCGGCCTCGGCCAGCGAGATCCTGGCCGGCGCGCTGCAGGACAACAAGCGCGCCGTCATCATAGGCGAGCGCACCTTCGGCAAGGCCAGCGTGCAGTCGATGATACCGCTCTCGGATAAATCGGCGCTGCGCCTGACCATAGCCAAGTACTACACGCCCAGCGGCAAGTCCATACACCGCGACGCCAAGGGCGAGAACGGCGGCATCGCTCCCGACATCGAGGTCAAGGTGGACCGCGAGACCGAGACCAAACTGATAAAGCAGGGCGAGGAACTTTTCTACCCGGGCAAGGAAGGGGAGAAGTCCCCGCCCGGCGGGGATAAAAACGGCAAGGAAAAGCCCAAGGTCCGCGACGAGGTGCTCGAGCGGGGCCTGGAACTGCTCAAGGCGAGGGAAGTGCTGGGCAATCTGAGGGCGGCCAAGTAAAAAAGTGCTGACGCTCGCCATAGAGACCACCTGCGACGAGACCGCCGCCTGCGTGCTGCGGGACGGCAGGATAATCTCCGAGGCCATATTTTCGCAGATAGCGCTGCACCGCCGCTACAGCGGCGTCGTGCCGGAACTCGCCAGCCGGGCCCACCTTGAGAAGATAAACCACGTCGTCCGCGCCGCGCTGGAAGGCGCCGGCATAAAACTGCCGGCGGGCGCGTGCCGCAAAAAGATCTTGGACGCCGTGGCTTTCTCTCGCGGGCCGGGGCTCCCGGGCGCGATACTCGTGGGCCGCATCGCCGCGCAGACCGCCGCCCGGGTATTCGGCGCGCCGCTGATAGGAGTGAACCATCTCGAGGGCCACCTGCTGGCCTGCGAGTTCCGCAAGGGCCGCGCCGACGCCCGGCTGAAATTCCCGCTGGCGGCGCTGATAGTTTCCGGCGGGCATACCGAGCTCTGGCGGGCCGGCGGTTACGGCGATTACGAACTGCTGGGCCGGACCCGCGACGACGCCGCCGGCGAGGCCTTCGACAAGGTCGCGCGGCTGCTGGGCCTGGGGTATCCCGGCGGGCCGGAGATAGAGAGGATGGCCCGCGGGGCGGGGACGAAGCGGCCCGTTTTCCCTCGGCCTTTCCTTGACGGGGGACTGGACTTCTCTTTCAGCGGTCTTAAGACGGCCGTAGCCTATTATCTGCAGGACAATCCCCGCCCCGGGCCGACGGTCAAAGCCGCCGTGTGCGCGGCTTTCCAGGAGGCGGTCGCCGATACCCTGGCCGCCAAGGCGGCCCTTGCCTGCCGCAAGGCCGGGCTGAGATCCGCCGCCGCGGGCGGGGGGGTCTCGGCCAACACCCTCCTGCGGGAGAAGATGACGGCCGCCTGCGCGGCCGAGGGCGCCCCCGCCGTTTTTTCGGAGAAGAAATACTGCACCGACAACGCCGCTATGATAGCGCTGGCCGCGCAGCGCCGCCTGGAGAGCGGGCGGCGCCTGAAGCACCGGGTGGAAGTGGACCCCGACCTGGAAATAGAGAGCTGGGCGCAACATTAGCTTAACAACGGCCTGTTATAAATTATTTCGCGAAAATGAAGATCTGGATCCTGTCCGATTACGATTCCCGTAAGCACCTGGCGGTGAAGAACCTGCTGACGCGCTTCCACGCGGTATACCCGGAACACAGGGCCGATTTTGAGGTGCTCAGCCGGCGTTCGCTGTGGGACGCGCTTTTCGCCCATCTCCGGGACCCGAAGAGTTCCCCCGCGGCGGAGCTCATGGAGATACCCCATTCATGGGTGCCGCTGTTCGCCAAGCTCGGCCTGCTCTCGGACCTTTCCTCCCAGCTGGAGGAGCCCGCCGCGCGCTACCCCGATTTCGTCCGCCGCAATTGCCTGCCGGCTGAGGGCGGCTCCGTGTACGCCATGCCCTGGTGGGTGGAGGTGATCTGCCTGCACTACAGGGCCGATTCGCTTAAAAAAGTGTCTAAGTCCCCCGAGGCGGACCTCGCCTCC
>JAVVFK010000134.1:0-6670 GCA_032251015.1 Elusimicrobiales bacterium | reverse complement strand
AAACTGGACTCCTACACCAGCCGCGTGGGGGTCAACGAGGTGCTGGCCCGGTTCGGGCTCGGCAAGTCGCTGGTCACCGTGATCGGCTTCGTCATCTACTGGTCGCTGATCCTGGTGTTCTTCGTATCGGCCGCCAACGTCCTTAACCTCACCGTGATCTCGGCCATACTCGAGCGCTTCGTCATGGACTTCATGCCCAAGATAACCGCCGCCATCTTCATAGCCTTCGGCGGGCTTCTCTTCGCCAGGTTCCTTTCCGAGGTCGTCAGCAATTCGGCCACCGCCAATAACCTGCGCGGGGGGCGGGTCCTCTCGCAGATAGTGTATTTCACGGTCATCGTCTTCGCGGCCATCATAGCGCTCGAGCAGATGGGCATAGCGATGAAGACCATTCGCTCCAGCCTGAGCATAGTGCTGGGCTCCTTCGGCCTGGCCTTCGCCATAGCCTTCGGGCTCGGGGCCAAGGACGCCGCCGCCTCCCTCATCAAGGGGCTGTTCCAGGACGAGAAGAAGTAAGACGTTATCCCCGCGTAAAAAAAAAGGCCCCGGGTCTCCCCGGGGCCTCTTTTTTTGCGCCGCGCGCGGGCTTCAGTCTATGTAGTCCCTGAGCATCTTGCTGCGGCTGGGATGGCGCAGCTTGCGTATGGCCTTGGCCTCTATCTGCCGCACCCGCTCGCGCGTGACGCGGAAGATCTTGCCCACTTCCTCCAGGGTCCTGGGGTAGCCGGTCTCGATGCCGAAGCGCAGTTTGATTATCTTCGCTTCGCGGTCGGTCAGCGTCGAGAGTATCTTGGTCACCTCGCGGCGCCTGAGCAGTTCCACCGCCGAATTGGACGGCGGGATACCGGTCTTGTCCTCTATGAAGTCCTCCAGGTGCGAATCCTCGTCCTCGCCTATCGGCGTGGACAGGGAGATCGGGTCCTGCATGATCTTCAGCGCGTTCTTCACCTTGTCCATCGAGATATGCATGTGCTTGGAGTATTCCTCGATGTTGGGATCGCGGCCGAATTCCTGGCGGTACCTGCGGGTCACCTTCATAAGCTTGGAGACCAGTTCCTTCATGTGCACCGGGATGCGGATGGTGCGGGCCTGGTCGGCTATGGCGCGGTTGATCGACTGGCGTATCCACCAGGTGGCGTAGGTGGAGAACTTGAAGCCGCGCTTGTACTCGAACTTCTCGACGGCCTTCATCAGGCCCAGGCCTCCCTCTTGTATCAGGTCCGAGAGCTCCAGGTTGGAGTTCACGTGCTTCTTGGCTATCGAGACGACCAGGCGGAGGTTGGCCTTGATGAGTTTGAGCTTGTCCTGGAGTATCTGGTCCTCCAGGAACGTTATCTTGTCGTTGAGCGAAAGGAACTCGTCGGCGCCCAGCGGCAGCGTGCGCAGCAGGTGGTATTCCCGGTCCTTGATCGCCCGTATGTTTTCCAGCGCGGCGTCGAGCTCGGCGGGGTTATAACCCCACTTGGAGCGGAAGACGGCGGGCTTGAGGCGGCCCTTCTTCACCTGGTTGTGGTCCGACTGTATCTTGTCGAGGTCGCCGTAATGCTTCTGGTAGCGGTCCAGTTCGATCCGGAATTCCTTCACCTTGTGGGCCAGGTTCTTGATCTTGTTGGTCAGGCGCTTGATCTTCTCCTGGTTGAGGTTGAGGTTGATGATGTTCTTGACGATGTCCTTGCGCTTCTTGTCCATCTCGTGCGAGAGCTTCTTCTTCTGCTCGTTGGGCAGGTTCGGCTTCCGCGCGCGGGCGTCCAGGGCGGCCAGTTCCTTCTCGGTGCGGGTGATGAGGTGCGCGATGTTCTTCATCTTGCGCTTCATCGCCGAGAGCTCCTGGTTGGACTTGCGGCCGCGGGGCATGAGCTCCTTGGTCGTCATCTCGTCCTGCTCGATGAGCATCTCCCAGCTGCGGATCTCGCGCATCGTGATGGGCGATTCCAGCACCAGCATGCGCAGTTCCTTCTCGCGCTCGCGGATGTTGCGGGCCAGCGTGACCTCTTCGTCGCGGGTCAGCAGGGGCACCTTGCCCATCTCGCTGAGGTACATGCGGATGGAGTTGGAGACGTCGGGGGCGGCGTCCCATTCCACGGTGTAGGCCTCGCGCTCGGCGGCCGCGACCAGCTTGAACTTCTTGCGGTCCACCACGTCGATGCCGAGGTCCTCCAGCGTGGACATCAGGTTGTCTATCTCCTCGCTGGACATGGAGGCGTTGGTCAGCGACCGGTTCATCTCCTCCAGGGTGATGTACCCGTGTTCCTTGCCTAGTTCCACCAGGTCTCTTAAAGCTTTTTTGGGCTGGGCCATTTCTTTCTCCTTACTTTTTCTTTTTCGGGGCGGACTTTATCTCCGCCGTTAGTTCCTGGAATTCCCGGAGCTGGTCCGGGCCGAGAGTGGCCATGGAGGACTTTAGTTCCTTCCAGCGGCGTTCCCGGGCGAACCGGGTTATCATCTCGGCGGCCCGGATCACGTCCGAGGCGGGGTCGGATTCCGACTCCAGCTCCTGTACCGAAAGCTTCATTACCAGCGCCGCGGCCTCCGGGCTGTCCCCGGCGAGGGCTTCCGCCAGCTCGGCGGGGGAGGAGGCCGGCGCGGCCCGCATGGCGGCCAGTACGGCCCGCGCGTCGCGGTGCAGAAGGCTCTCCGCGGGCAGTTCCCTGACATGGTCGCAGAGACCGGGGTTCTTGAGCAGCAGCTGCAGGAAGCCCAGTTCGATGGCCGGCGGGGCGTCGGCGCGCGCCTCCGCGGGCCGTTCGGGCCTGACGTAGTCGCCCGGCGCGGCCTTTGAGAGCTGGCGGGCCAGGGCCTCTTCGGGCACGGCCAGTTTCGCCGCTATGATCCTGAGCCATTCGCTCTTGACTATCTCGTCGCGCTGCCTGGCCACGGTATCGAGAAGTTTCGCCGCCAGGCGGGCCTTGTCCTGTGAGGAAAGCTTTTCGGCGCCGCCGGGGGCCAGCAGGCGCAGCTTGAACTCCACCGGGTCCATGCCGGAGGTCAGGCGCTTCTCCAGTTCGGCCGCGCCGGACTTCACCGCCAGTTCGTCGGGGTCCTTGGCGGGGGAGAAGTCGGCCGCCTTGACGTAGAGACCGGCGTCCATAAATATCTCGGCGGCGCGCACGGCCGCGTTCCTGCCGGCGGTGTCGGAGTCGAAGGCCACCGTTATCTCCGCCGAGTGGCGGGAGAGCTGATGCGCGTGGTCGGAGGTCAGCGCCGTGCCCAGCGGGGCCACGGCGAAGGCCGCGCCGGCCTGGTGGCAGGCTATGACGTCCATGTAGCCCTCCACCACGGCGACGCGGGACTTCTTGCGTATCTCGGGGAGCGCCTCGTAGAGGCCGTAGAGCGTGCGGCGCTTGGGAAAAAGGACCGTCTCCGGCGAGTTGAGGTATTTGGGCTCCGAGGAGTCCATCACCCGTCCGCCGAAGGCTATGACGTCGCCGGCGGGGTTGCGGATCGGGAACATTACGCGCCCGCGGAAATAGTCGCTGACCCTGCCGCCGTCGCGCGTGGAGGCCAGGCCAGCCATGAAGAGCAGGTCGGCGGAGAAGCCGCGCGACTTTAGTTCCCTGGCTACGGGGGCGTCGCCGCCCGGCGCCCACCCCAGCATGAAGCGCTCTATGGTTTCGTCGGAGAGCTGGCGGTCACGGAGGTAGGCCAGCGCCGTTCTGCCCTCGGAGGAAAAGAGGAACTTGGAATAGAGCCCGGCGGCGGCGGCCATGAGCTTCTTGAGCTCGGTGCGTTCTTTCTCCCGCGCCGAGAGGGCGCCGTCGCGGTCGCGCTTCCACTCAACGCCGGCCCGCTGGGCCAGCCGTTCCGCGGCTTCGGGGAAGCTCAGGCCCTCTATCTCGCGCAGGAAAGTGAATATGTCGCCGCCCTTGTTGCAGCCGAAGCAGTAGAAGATCTGCTTGTCCTGGCTGACCGTGAACGAGGGAGTCCGCTCGCTGTGAAAGGGGCAGCAGGCTTTATGGTTCCTGCCGGCCCGCTTGAGCGAGGGGACATAGTCCCGCACCAGGTCGACTATGTCGACCCGCGTGCGGATCTCGTTTATCGGGTCTTCGGGGCGCATCCGTTCTTCCTGATGGATAAGGCGCAACGCCTTCCCCCCGACGGGGGGAAGGCGCTGCGCAACTGCCTTGTGTTCGCTTGCAGGGGCCCGCGCCGCAGGAGCCGCGGACCGGTGGCGCTCAATAGCGCCGGCCCTTGCGCATCTTGCGCCGGGCTTCCTGGGACTTGAGCTTGCGCTTGGCGCCGGGGGACAGGTAATGCTCCCTGCGCTTTATCTCCTTGAGGATGCCGTTGCGCTCGCACTCGTGCTTGAAGCGCCTCAGCGCCTCCTCTACGGATTCTTCGTCGCGTACTTTTACGAATACCACGTTATCACCACCTTCTAGGTCAAATCTTAACGTTCCGAAAATCTTTGCGCGGGCTCAGCCCGGGGGCCACATGAGGCGCCTGCCGCCGAGGATGTGGTAGTGCAGGTGGTCTACCGCCTGGCCCGCCTTGCGCCCGTTGTTGACGACCAGCCTGAAGCCGTCGCCTATGCCCATCTGCGCCGCTATTTTCGCGGCCGCCAGCTGTATGCGGCCCAGCAGGGCCGCGTCCTCCGGCGCCGCGTCCGAAAGTTTTTCGATATGCTTCCGGGGCACCACCAGCACGTGCGTGGGTGCCTGGGGATTGAGGTCCAGGAACGCCACCATGTCCTCGTCTTCCAGGACCACCCTGGCCCTTGTTTCCCCGGAGGCTATCTTGCAGAAAATACAGTCGGACATGCTTGAGGGTCTATTTTATCTTATTAATGGACCGCAGGCAATAAGGGGGACTATAGAGGGGACGTTGTTTAGTTCTTTAGTTTTCTCTGTATCAAGGTTTTAATAGGGGTCTCTGTAGGGTCGAAAACTAAAGAACTAAACAACGTCCCCCTACAGGCGGGAGAGCGGCAAGGTGGTCTCGCCGTAGCGGCCCGGGGTCTGGGGCGCCTGGAAGCGGGACCTGGGGTTCCTGAGCACCCGGACCGGCGTTATGTCCAGCTGCCTGGCCAGCGCCACCTGGTCGTCCGAAACGGCGAAATAGAGGGTGTAGTCCTTCTTTTCGAGAAGGTCCGCCCGCTCGTCCGCGGATATGAAGTTCATTTCCGCGGCCGGGGGGATGCGGCGCGAGGCGAGGGCTTCGGACCCTTCGCGGCCGCGCTCGGCTATCAGTTCCACCCTGAAGCCGGCCAGGCGCAGGGCCCAGGACGCCAGCCACGGGACCGGCTTGGTGCGTTCGGGGCCTTTGGAGCGGTTGATCAGGTTCCAGTAATCGGCTGAACCGCGGGGCAGGCCCTGCGCGTCGGCTTTCGCGAAGACGGGCGTGGTCCAGGCGTAGCCGTCGTCGTACTCGAAGGCCGCCGAGGCCCCAAGTATGGTGGAGGTGGAGAAGATGACCGCCCAGGTCGCCGCGAAGAAGACGAAGGTCCTGAACCAGAAGAGACCGCTCAGCAGGAGGGCGGCTATCCAGGCTTGCATCTCAGAACTCCATACCCGCCATGGCGGGCCTGGCGGGCTTCCGGCGGCCCAGGCACCAGCGCATGGTGCTGCGCACGGGGTGCCTGGAATTGGCGAACTCCATCGCCGTGGAAAGAATGGCGTGGTCGCTCTCGCTGACCATGGAATCCGGTATCGCGACCCTGTAGAGCCGGCCGGGCTGTATCGGCTGGCCGTCGGCCTCCCCGGTCCCCTTTTCCCGGTCATAGGAGAGTCCGGCGTACGAGAGACGCCTGTCCGCGGACTCGCGCAGGAATTCGAGCAGTTCCTGGCCGCGGATCTTCACGAAGACCACGTTGTTCTCGCCGGGCAGCGCCCTGTACAGGTCGCCCAGCTTCACCTCGCCGCGCGGCAGAGGGGCGCGCATGTCGGAAGGATCGAATATTGCGGCATCGCCGCGGGCCCAGCGTTTAAGGCAGGCGGCGGCCCAGGCGCCGGCGGTGGAGGGGCCGGACCTTCCGGGCTCCAGCGGGTAAGGCAGCGTCCCTATCACGCGGTCGAGCGTGGCGCGGGCGCCGCTGCTGTGCGAGTCCAGCATGGCCTCCACGGCGGGGTCCGAGCCGTACTTTTCCGGATCCAGCTTTATCGTGGTATGCGAGGCGCCGGCAAGGCCGTTCTTCGGCGAGAGGCTGAGCTCCACCCTGTTGAGTCCGTCGAGCACCGGCACCACCAGCGTGCCTTTATACGAGAACCGTTTCATCACCGCGGGCGACTTCACCAGGGCCAGGTCCAGCCGGCCGTTGAAATGGCCCAGGAAATATTCGAGGAATTCCATCGCCCCTTCGCCTTTTTCTATCTCCATCAGGACGGCCTTTATCCCCGCGCCGGCCGCGTTCATTTCCCTGAGCGCCAGTTCCGTCTCGTACGTTTCTTTCTCGAACTTGTAGCGGCTCCCGTACTTGGGCCAGGCGAGTTTGCCCGGCTTCGGCGCGGTTATGACGGCCAGGCCGAAGGTCGCGGGGCCGAGGGGGGCGATATGGGTGCGGGCCGCGAAGGAAAGCCTGCGCCCGCTCTTGAGGTAGAGATTGGACCCGAGCAGAGGGAGGGGGGAGTCTTTCAGCGCCCGTCCCACGCGGGACGGGTCCAGGTCCAGGTCGCCGCCTAGCAGGCCGGCCGCGGCGTAAGGCATGGCGGCCATGCACTCCGCGGCGGCTTTGGCG
>JAVVFK010000133.1:0-6676 GCA_032251015.1 Elusimicrobiales bacterium | reverse complement strand
CGAGGCGCACGAGCCTTCGACCGCCGAGCGGCTCGCCGTGCTCGAGCTCACCGATCCGGCCCCGGCGCTCCCCTATATCACCGCCCCGCGCTTTGCCGCGCTCGCCCCGCGCCTGGTTGCCGCGCTGGACGCCGCCGCGCCGCTTCTGCCGGAGGGGGACCAGCCGCTTGAACTGGTGCGCGGCCTGGCGCTGCGCGGCCTGGGACGGGCGGCCGAAGCCGCCGCCGCGCTGAAGGCCGCGTCCGAAGGCGGCAGTTCCTTCCTGTCCGGTCTTGCCGGGACGGCGGGGGAGAAGAAATGAAATTCTGGAAAATGTCCGGCGCCGGCAACGATTTCGTCCTGATAACCGGCGCTCCGCGGCGCGCCGCGGAACTGCGGGCGCTCGCCCGCCGCCTCTGCCCCCGCCGTCTCTCCGTCGGCGCGGACGGTCTGCTCCATGTCCGGCGCGAGGCCCCCGGCCTGGTAGCCCTGCGCTATTTCAATTCCGACGGTTCCGAGGCCTTCTGCGGCAACGGTTCGCGCTGCGCCGCGCTCTGGGCTTTCATGAACGGTCTCGTTTCCCGTTCCTTCCGCCTCTCCACCCTCCGGGGAGAACTGCCGGCGGAGATAACCGGCCCGGAAAGGGTGCGCATGCGCATGCCCGACGTCGAAAAAGTTTCCCTGCGCCTCCCGGGCCGCTGGCCCGCCGGAGTTAAAGAGGTGTATTTTCTCGATACCGGCGTCCCCCACGCCGTGGTGCCGGTAAAGGATATAGGACGGCTGGACGTGCGCTCTCTCGGGAGCGCGCTGCGCCGCCGCCGCGCCTTCGGCCGGGCCGGCGCCAACGTCGATTTCGCCGAAGTGAAAGGCGGGCGGGTCCTGGTGCGCACCTACGAGAGAGGGGTGGAGGACGAGACGCTGGCCTGCGGGACGGGCATAACCGCGGCGGCCATAGCGCTGGCGCTGGCCGGCGCGGTGGAACCGCCAGTGAAACTCCGTTCGCGCAGCGGAGAGGATTTCACGGTCGGGCTGACGCCTTCGGGAAAAGGCGCGGCCGGTATATACATCGAAGGCCCCGCGCGCCCGGTGTTCGAGGGCGAGATAAAATAGGAGGCTCTATGCTTAAGCTCGAAGGCTGCTTTACCGCGATAATCACCCCTTTCAAAGGGGACAAGCCCGACCTGGAGGCCCTGAGGGACATCGTCCGCTTCCAGATAAAGAACGGCGCCGACGGCCTTGTGCCCTGCGGTTCCACCGGCGAGGCCGCGACCCTTTCCCAGGAGGAATACCTCGGGGTCATAAAGACGGTAGTGCATGAAGCGAAGGGAAAGCTCCCGGTCGTGCCCGGCGTTGGAACCAACTCCACCGCGAAGTCCGTGGAAGCGGTCAAGGCGGTGTCGGCCCTCGGCGCGGACGGGCTCCTGGCGATAGTCCCGTACTATAATAAGCCGACGCAGGCCGGCATGAAAGCCCATTTCGGCGCGCTGGCCGCCGCGACCCGACTGCCGGTGGTGCTTTACAACATCCCCGGCCGCACCGGGGTCAATATGCTGCCCGCCACGGCGCTGGCGCTGGCCGGGGAGTATTCGAACATCGTGGGCATCAAGGAGGCTTCGGGCAACCTCGACCAGGTCAGCGAGATAGCCGGCGGCGCTCCGCGGGGGTTCTCGGTTATGAGCGGGGACGATCCGCTGACGCTGCCGATGATGTCGGTGGGGGCGAAAGGCGTTATCTCGGTGGTATCGAACATAGCGCCCGCGCAGATGTCGCGCATGTGCGCCCTTTTCCGGGAGGGCCAGGCCGGCGAGGCCGCGGAGATGCATCACCGGCTCTTCCCGCTGGTGAAGGCCCTTTTCACGGAGACCAACCCCATACCCGTTAAATACGCCGTATCGCTGCTGGGACTTTGCGGGCCGGAACCGCGGCTGCCTCTGACTCCTTTTTCCCGCCAACTGCGGCCCGCGCTCAAGGCGGCGATGGTCAAGGCGGGGATAAAACTGCCTTCCTGAACCGGCTCAGCCGCCGGCGAGGATATCCCTGCCCGCCCGCAGTCCTTCCCTGACGCTCTCCTCCATGAAGGAGTATTTCCACGCCCCGTAGCGGCCTATCGAGCGCGCTTTGCGTTCTTTCAGCCAGCCGGCTATGACCGGCAGGGCCCGGGCCCTGTCCTCGTCGTAGATGACATAGGCGCAGGGTATCTTCAGCCAAAGTTTCTCCGTCACCTGGCGTGCGTCCTTTATAAGGCCGCAGGCCCGCAGGCCCGCTACGCAGGCCTTTTCCGCGGACTCAAGGTCCAGCGGACGGCCGTCGGTGGCTATCTCTATGTAGAAGGAAGCTTCGCCCGCCGGCGCCAGCGCCCGCGAAAAATTGCTGGCTACGCCCGCCCGGTAGAAGGGGAAGCCCGTTCCGGGAAAATAGCCCCAGTGCATGTCCGACTCTACGCCCCTGGCGCCGAGATTAAGCACATATACGGTGTTGCGCCGCAGCAGGGCCGCCGCGCGGCGCACGGCCGCGGGGGCGTCGGCGCACATCGCGACGAACTCGTCGAGAGGAGAGGTGTTGATGAGCCGCCTGAAGGATATTTCGCCGAAATGACGGACGCGTGCCTTGCGGGACTTCAGGTCCACCTTCTCTATCTCTATCCCGAGGTGAGTTTCGCCGGCCTTCTCCGCCAGGGCCGACGCCAGCGCGCCTATGCCGCCTTTTTTCGGGTAATGGAACACAGCGTTGTAGCCGATGGAGCGGCTTCCCTCGCCGTAGGCCCCCTTTATTATGTCCCCCGGGGAGGGGACGGGCACGAACGGGGCGCACCATTCCGTCGTGAGTCGGCCCAGCGGGTATTGCCAGAGTTTGGCGTTGTAGGGCAGCATGAAGTGACGGGAGATGCCGGCGCCGAAGACGCGCCCGCTCCATTTTTCGAAAGTCTCGCTGCCGTCGCCCGGCACGCCTCCGCCGTCTGCCAGCGCGCGGAGGAACCCGGAGACGCATTCGGACCTGACGCGCGGCGGCATGGCGGCGAGGTTGGCCTGGAAAGGGTACGGCGCCCAGCGGCCGTGCGCGAATACGCGGGCGTCGCGCCGGATCCTGCGGACATTGGAGCCGAGCGCTCCCAGTATCAGGCGCGTCGTTTCCGGCCAGCGCAGGTGCAGGAGATGCCCGGAGTAGTCGAAATGGAAGCCGCCCTTGCGTATAGTGGCGGCCAGTCCGCCGAGCCTGGGCTCGCGCTCGGCGAGAAAGACCTTTTTGCGGCCCTTGAGCGCCGTCGCCGCGGAAAGCCCGGCCAGCCCGCCGCCTATGATCAGAGCGTCGACGGTCTTCACCGGCCGGTCCTCCCGTCTTCGCCGGAGCGCCGCCCGAAGGGACGGAACAGCGCGTCCCGGAGCATGGCGAAAAAAGCCGGGACGAGGCTGGCGAGCCCCAGCATCCTCACCGCCGCCAGCATCCTCCTGGGCCTGAGATGTATCTTCAGCAGGCCTATCTTCTGAAGCCGCACCAGGTCCGCCTGGTCCAGATCGTTCACTGTTATGGGACTGCTGTCGTAGCGCTTGTACTCGGAGAAATCCTTTATCTTCAAGCGTATCCCGTGTTTGCCGGTGCGGGCCCAGTCGTACATCTCGGTGCCGGGATAAGGGTTGGCAATGGAGAAGTTGGCGTAGCGTATCTGGGGGATGCTGTTAACGAAGGTTATAGTGCGCTCGGCCGAGGCGCGCGTTTCTCCCGGCAGCCCCAGCATGACCGAGCAGGCCGGCTCTATGCCGAGCTCTTCGGTGAGACGGAACGCCTCGCGCATGTCTTCGAGGGAGACCTCCTTGCGGATTATCCGGAGTATCTCGGGGTCGCCGCTCTCTATGCCGTAACTGATGCGTATGAGCCCGGCCTCTTTCAGGGACGAAAGTATGGCCCGGTCCACCATGTTCGCCCTGGTCCAGCCCTCGAAGGTCAGTTTAAGGCCCCTGCGCAGGATCTCGCGGCAGACCCCTTCCGCGTGGTCTTTCCGCAGCGTCAGGTTGGAGTCCATGAAGAAGAAATGAGTGACGCCAAGCTCGCGCGCGAACTTCTCCATCTCGTCCACGATGTTCTCCGGGGAACGGAAGCGGACATGGGGATTGGTGAGCGGTTCGCTGCAGTAGACGCATTTGAAAGGGCAGCCGCGGGTGGCCATTATGGGGAGATATCTCCGCGAGGGGAATTTTGCGAAGGTCATGACGTAGGAATCCAGTTTCAGCAGGTCCATGGCGGGAAAGGAGAGTTCGTCCAGGTTATCGATCCCCGGCGCCGGCGGAGTCTGCACGACGCGGTCCCCTTCGCGGTAGACGATCCCCTTGAGGGCGGAGAAATCGGAGCCGCCTTTCTCCAGCACCGCCAGGAAAGCGCCGAACGTCCGGTCGCTTTCCCCGTAAAAGGCGATATCGAAGCAGTCGGAGAAGGCTTCCGCTTTGAAGATATTCACATGTTCTCCGCCGGCGATCACGGGTTTTTCGAACCCGGTTTCCTTCAGGCGGCGCGCGAAGGCCTCCGCCTTGTGGAAGACGGGGGAAGTGGCCGTGACTCCCACCAGGTCGTATCCTCCGTACGCCAGTTGCTTCGCGAGCGACTCCATGGAATAGTTCTCCACGTCGGCGTCGACCAGGCGGACCTCGTGGCCGCGCTCGCGCGCCACCGAAGCGAGGTAGAGGAGGCCCAGGGGGGGCTGGGAGTTGCGCTTCTTGGCTATCGACGCGAAGACTCCGAAATCCTCGGTCCAGGTGGGACTTACAAGTGCTATTTTCATGGTTTTCAGTCCGCCGCCCTCTGGATGCGTTCGGTCACGAGTCCGAGGGAGAAAAGGGGAACGAAAGAGGCGAGGCAGAGGGCCGCGGCTAGCCGCAGGACCGGCGAGCCGCCGGACAGTACGTCCAGCAGCCAGAGCACCGCTCCCAGGAGCGCGTTCAGCGAGGCCAGCAGCAGGAAAAGCTTGATGGGGTTATACCTGACCATCGCCTGGACTATGATCTGGCCGGCACGCAGCGTGTCCACAAAATGGCGCACCTTGGATTCCCCGGAGCGTTTCATGTATTCGACGGGCACGTATTTCACGTAGTAATGGTTGAGAAAGAAGAGCAGCGTCAGGGTGGTGGTGAAAGAGAAGCCGGTGCAGATTGAGTCCCGGAACTTCAGTACCAGGCTCCGCTTGAAGATCCTAAGGCCGGAATTGACGTCCGGTATCTCCCGCCCGGTAGCGTAGCCCACCAGGGCCGCGAAGAGAAGGCGGGCCGGACGCTTGAAAAGGCCTTTCCTGTATTCCCCGCCCTGCCTGGCGCCCACCACCATATCGTAGCGCGGGTAGTATTTCATGAGTTCCGCGAGGGCTTCGGGGGGATAAGAGGAGTCTGCGTCTATGATGGCGATGCATTCGCTGCTGGCCGCCAGTATGCCGTCCAGGAGGGCTTTGCCGTAGCCGATGTTCTCGAGATGCTCGACGACTTTGACTCTGCCGCCGGCCAGCCGGGCGAGGACCCCGGCCGTTCCGTCGGAGGATCCGTCGTTGACGCAGATTATTTCGTATTCCCCCAGGGGCGAGAGGGTTTTGGAAAGGCCCCGGATGGTCCCCTCGACCGACGCTTCTTCGTTGTAGACCGGAACTATTACGCTTATCATTTTACCACCTCGTGCCCAAGAATGCCCTGCAATGAGCCAGGAAAGTCCCTTCGGACAATGCCCGCAGGGCGGTGCGGAAAATATAGCCCGGCCGCAGAAAGAACTCGCGGTGCAGGCGTTCATAATGCCGGTTCAGTTCCTCCCAGGAGAGGGTGTCGTGCGAGTAGAGTTCGCAGGGGGAGGAGGCGAAATTGTACCTGGGCCAGTCGCGGGTCTTTATCTGCCCTTTCCCGTACATCTCTTCGAAAAGAACGGTCCCGGGCAGGGGGACCGTCAGGGCGAATTTAGCGTAATCCAGCGGGAGTTCTTTGGCGAGGGCCAGGGTCTTACCGATGGTCTCTTCCGTTTCCCCGGGCAGACCTATCATGAAATAGCCGTCTATTATCATCCCGGCCCGGCGGGCCCAGCGTACCGCGTCGCGGACCTGTTCTACCGTTATTCCCTTGCGGGCCCTGTTAAGGATGCCCTGGTCGCCGGATTCGATGCCGTAAGGAATGCGGTAGCAGCCCGCCCGCTTCATCAGCCGCAGCAGTTCCGGCGTCACCCGGTCCACGCGCACCCCACCGCGCACATACCAGGGGAAGGAGAGCCCGCGCCGCAGGATCTCTTCGCAGATGGCCGCGGCCCTTTTGAGGTCGGTAGTGAACCCGTCGTCCACTATATGTATCTCCCGGAAGCCGAGGCCGAGTATGTGCTCCATCTCGTCCACCACCCGCGCGGGGGTCTTGAAACGGAACTTATGCCCGAAGATGTTCTTATTGCAATAAACGCAGCGCCCGAAGCATCCGCGGCTGGTCTCCATGGACGCCACCGGGTTGCGGCGGCAGGTGACGTGGGGGTACCGGTAGCGGGAAATATCGTAGAGGTCCAGCGCCGGGTAGGGGAGGCTCCCCAGGTCGTCTATGAATACCGGGGGGGTCTGTCTGACGGTTCCCGAGGCGGCGTCGCGCCGGACGAGACCGGCGATCTTCTCCGGCGGTTCCCCGCCGACCAGCTGCAGCAGCGCTCTTTCTCCCTCGCCTATAACGCCGAAATCAGCCGCCGAGCCGGCGAGTGTTTC
>JAVVFK010000132.1:0-6679 GCA_032251015.1 Elusimicrobiales bacterium | reverse complement strand
CCTATGCCTGTTACGGTTTGATTTTTAATGAGAAGACGATACAGCCCATGGTTTGATTTTACATGAGCCGATGCGACCGGTTGACCGCCGTCAACTTAAATCGTATATTGTCCTTACTATGAAAAAGATTCTTTTCACCCTCATATCCTGCGCCCTCGTTTCCCCCGCCTTCGCCGCCGGCGACACCAGCCCGGAGAACAGCCTCTCTTTCAGGCAGCTCCTCAGCCGCGTGGCCGTTTCCAATTCCTCGCTGGCCCTGCCCGAACCGGAGGCTATAGCCATCGAGGACGACCTGGCCCTGCTGGCCGACGGCCGCTCCTGGCTGACCGTAGGCGCGAAAGATAAATACCAGCGCACCCGCCTGCTTGAACTGGGCCTGGACATAGTCGAGGTCGATAAGGATTCCGTGCGCGGTTTCGCCCGCGAGGACGCCGCCCGGGCCATAGCCGCCAAGGGCTTCAGGATAGAGGACAAGATCTCCCTCTACGAGTTCGATAAAGACTTCCCCATAGCCGACGCCGCCTATCATAACTTCGACGAGACCGTCGCCGTCCTGAAGCAGCTGGCGGCCTCCCATCCCGACGAGACCTCGCTGTTCTCTATCGGCAAAACGGTGGAGGGGCGCGATATCTGGGCCCTGCGCATAAATCCCGCCGAGAAGGGCGTGACCCCCAGCGCCAGGCCCGGCGCCGTCTTCATGGCCAATCATCACGCGCGCGAGCACCTCACCAACGAGGTGGCGCTGCTTTTCGCCGTCTGGCTGCTGGAGAACAAGAACAGCCCCGAGGCCCGCGAATATATAGACACCCTCGACATACACATCATCCCGATGGTCAATCCCGACGGCGCCGAGTACGATATCGCCACCGGCAGGTACCGCTGGTGGCGCAAGAACCGCTCCGTCAACGCCGGCGGCTCCTACGGCGTGGACCTCAACCGCAATTACGACGCCCGCTGGTGCGAAGCCGGAGCCTCCACTAATCCGTCGGCCGACACCTATTGCGGTCCCCGGGCCTTCTCGGAACCCGAGACCAGGGCCATCCGCGATTTTGTCCTGGCCAGGCCCAATATAAAGACCCTGCTCAGCTACCACACCTACTCAGAGCTGATACTCTATCCCTGGGCCGGTTCTGCGGCGCCGCTCGAGAACAAGACCGACCTTAAAGTCTTCGAGGCGATGGCCAGGCAGTTCGCCGGCTTCACCGGCTATGTCCCCCAGCAGTCCAGCGACCTCTATGTCGCCACCGGCGACACCACCGACTGGGCCTACATGGCGCGCAATATCTTCGCCTTCACCTTCGAACTCACCCCCAAGCGCTGGGGCGGCGGCGGTTTCTATCCCGGCGCCGGCGTCATAGAGAAAGTGGTGTCCGACAATATCAAGGCCGCCATGTACATGCTCAGCGTCACCGAAGACCCCTATAAACTGGCCCGCTGAAGCGCGCGCGTTTACCGAAGAAGGCCCGGGATATGATCCCGGGCCTTTCTTTTGGACCTATGACCGCGTTAGGCCCAAAGACCTTAGCACCGTATCTCCCCTTCTGATATGCTGTCTACATGATTATTTTTATTAAGATCCTGGTTCTCTCCCTTTTTATCCCTTCGGCTCCGGCCGCCGCGGCGCCTTTCGCCTTGGACTCCATGAACGCCGCGGAGATGAGCGCCGCTCCGGTGCCGGTCCCCGAGGCCGTTATCCCGGATCCCGCCGGCAAACCCGTACCCGCCGAGTGGACCGTGATGGTCTATTCCACTACCCGCGACCAGCTGCGCTACTCCCTGCTCTGGCAGCTGCTCGAGATGAAGCGCGTCGGTTCTTCCGAAAAGGTCCGGGTCGTGGCGCAGGCCACGATGCCCTTTCTTAAAGCCGACGGCTCCGTTTCCACCGACACCGTGCGCATAGCACTCGGCGGTCCGGCCGCGGAGGGCGTAGTCGACGCCGCCCTCGATAAGGTCTTCTCCGGCGGGCAGATAGACGAGAGCGCCCTCGAGGCCTTCGGCGCCGACATAGTCTGGCGCGCCCCGGCCGGTGACACCGGCGACTGGCGGGCCGCCGCCGATTTCACCCGCTGGGCTTCCGCCGCTTACCCCGCCCCCCGCCGGGCCTTCGTCATATATGGCCACGGCAACGGCTTCTTCGACGCCAAGAAACAGCCCGCCCAGAAGGGCACGCTGATGGACACCGAGACCGGCAACTATGTGACGCTGCCGGAGCTGCGCGAGCTTATGCGCGCCACCGGCCGCGTCGACGCTTTCGTCATGACCTCGTGCATCATGCAGATGGCCGAGGTGGCCTGGCAGGTGAAGGACCATGCCGACGTGGTGGTGGGCTCGAGCGAGTTGATGTACGCCCTGGGCTACGATATGGGAGGCATGCTCGGCCTGCTCAATTCGGATCCCGCCGTTCCCTCCGCGGACCTGGGCAGGTTCATGGCCGCCGGCTACGTCGAGCGCGCCAAGGCCTTCGAGAGGCCGGGCGCCCACGCCTCGGTGCTGGATACCTCCGCCCTCGACGAACTGGGCCGCAGGGTGCGGGCCTGGGTGGAGGCCGAAACGGCCTTCGACAATCACAAGGCCGAGAACGCCGGGATAAAGGGCGCGGCCCGTTTCGATATCTTCGGCGTCACCATGGCCACCGACGCCCCTCATATAGCGGCGGCACTCTCCGTTTCCGGCGATCTCTACGATTTTGTCAGGATAGTAGCCGAAAAGACCCCCAGGGACATTCCAGCGGGCGAGCTCGCCGTGGCCCGGGCCAATGAACTGATGTCCTTCATCTCCGACGATCTCTTCCACGGCTACTACCAGTACGGCACTTCGCCCACGGGTTTCCCCTACGCTCGTACTCACGGAATATCGGCG
Source organism: Elusimicrobiales bacterium (assembly GCA_032251015.1). Taxonomy (GTDB): domain Bacteria; phylum Elusimicrobiota; class Elusimicrobia; order Elusimicrobiales; family UBA9959; genus UBA2231. The sequence continues at coordinate 3,820 of JAVVFK010000132.1, read as the reverse complement.
CATGTGCCCCCGGTCAGGCTGATCGGCGGCTCGTTGGAGGGCTTCATGGCGCTGCAGGAGACCGATTATTGGACCCTGCCCTTCGCTGCGGAGACCGGCTGGGGCCCTTTCATCCGCCGGATGTATTCCAACTATAAATAGACAGTCGCCCGTTAAAAGAAAAGGGCCGGGAGACATCTCCCGGCTCTTTTTCTATTGGTGAAAAGTCATTTGCCGGGCGAGAGCCGCTCGTAGGCGGCCCGTATCTGCTTGAAACGGCGGTGAGCCAGTTCCCTGAACTCTTCGCCCAGGTGGTCCACCTTGTCGGGGTGGTATTTATTGGCCAGTTTCAGGTAGGCCTGGCGTATCTCGTCGTCGGAAGCGTTCCCGGCCACGCCGAGGACTTTATAGGGGTCCTGTTCCCCTTCGATGTCCTCTCTATTCTTTTCGCCTGACCCTGCCTTCTCCCCGGCCTTACCTTGTCCCGGTTTCCTCAGCGCCGGCCGGCGGATCATATACCAGTACAGGGCGGTTATGACCACGATGTCGTCGATCAGCCCGAAGCGCCCCAGCCCCCGCTCGGGCAGCAGGTCTATCGGGCTAAACAAGTATAGCGCGGAAAGGACGTAGAACCAGGTTTTCATCTGTCTCCTTCGCGGCAAGTTCAGTTTAAAACGAGGTGCTAGTCATGGTAAAGGAAGCTCAGGTAATACCGAAGGCGATCGGCGGGCCCTTCCAAGTCCCACTCGCGCTCTCTCTTGTCGTACTCATAATGGTAGTATCCGGGTCCTTCCGCCACCATTTCCCCTCCGGCCCTGAGAGCGAACCCAACCTTCAGCACCCCGCTGCGGCTGCGCTTTGTTTCAGTGAGCAGCGAATAAGCGGCCTTAAGCTCCGTTATTTCTATCTCTATTCCCGCTGAGGCCGCCGCCCTCTTGAAACCGGACTCCAGGGCATCGGCTTCCAGCAGGTCCTTCAGCTCCCCGGCTGTGTCCGGCAGGTGATCGTTGAGAAGCCTGAGGCGGACCTCACGCTTCAGATCGTTGTCGTCGCTGACCAGGTTGCCGATCATGCCGGTGCTGAATACCATAAGAAGTACCATCGCCGGCACCCAGATGGCCAGTGTGCGGTATGCCTTTTTCTTGGACTCTGTCATCATGACCTCCTTTTAGGTAAACAACCGGAATAGCCGCCGGCTTGCGGGTGCTTCAGAACAGAGAAAGGACTTCGGCCGCGGGGACCAGGAAGAGGTCGGCCGCGAGGCCGCCGAACAGGACGAAGGCTCCCAGCAACCACAACGTGAACGGCGTGCGGATGCGCGGGCCCGCGGGGGCGGCGCCGGCGGGGGCGTACATGGCGGTTATTATCGAGAGGTAATAGTAGAGCGATACGGCGCTGGCAAGCACCGCGATCACGACGAGTCCCGGGCTGCCGCCGCGCACGGCCTGGGCGAAGAGCCAGAACTTGCCGAAGAAGCCGGCCAGCGGCGGTATGCCGGCCAGCGAGAGGACGAAGACGGTCATGAGGGCCGCTTTGGCGGGATCGGCGGCGGCCAGCCCCCGCAGCTCGTCGAGCGTGACGCCCTTCTCCTCCTTCTCGAGTATCGCCACCAGCGAGAAGGCGCCTATGGTGGCGGCGGCGTAGACGGCGAGGGAGAAGTAGACCGCCGGGAAGGCGGCCTTGCCGCCCATAAAGCCGGTCAGCAGGTAGCCGGCGTGGGCCACGCTGGAATAGGCCAGCATGCGCTTGATCCTTGTCTGCGGCAGGGCGGCTATATTGCCGGCGGCCATGGTCAGCGCGGCCACCCACCAGAAGATCCTGTAGTAGAGCGGCAGGTCGGCGGCTACGAAGAGCCTGAAGAGTACGAGTACTGCGCCGGCTTTGACGGCCGAGGCCATGAAGGCGCCGACGGGCGACGGCGAGCCCTCGTATACGTCGGGCACCCACATGTGGAACGGCACCAGCGCGGCCTTGAAGGCGAAGCCGGCCATGATGAGCAGGAAGCCGGCCGAGGCGGCGGCCTGGTTCGCCGTAAGGCCGGCGATGGCGGAGGCCGACTGTATCAGCACGGAACCGACGGAGCCGTAGAAGAAGGCGATGCCGAGCACGGTCAGCGCGGCGCCGAAAGACCCGAGCAGGAAATACTTGTAGCCCGCCTCGGCGCCGGCGGCCGTGCGGCGGGCGGCGGCCAGCGCGTAGAGCGGCAGCGATACCACTTCGAGAGCGATGAAGACGCCGATGAGGTCGCCGGTGGCCAGCATTGCCATCAGGCCGACGGCGGAGATGGGGAGCAGGAAATAGTACTCATTGGACGGCAGCTCGGCGGCGCAGGCTGCGCGCGGCGTCAGCACGACCGCGGCTAAGGCGGCGCCGAGTATGAGCAGCCAGAAGAGTTTTGTCAGCGGGTCATAGACCAGCGACTGCCCGAAGGGCAGTATGTTAGCCGGGGCGCTGATGAAGACATTGAAGAGGGCGGCGCCCAGTCCTATGCCGGCGGCGCGTTCGGCCCAGGCGGGGCGCACGAGCAGGGCTATGATTGCCGGGACGGCGACCAGCAGCAGCGGCGCGATGAGGTCCAGCAGGGTCTTTTCCATTATTTCCCCTCCTGGGCCAGTGAGATCGCGGGGCGGGGGCCGCCGGCGAGGCGGATATAATCGTCGACGGCGGTGTCGATGCGCCTGAGGAAGAAGTCGGGATAGACGCCTATCCATACTATCAGGACCAGCAGCGGCAGGACGCAGAGCCATTCGCGGATCTTCAGGTCGGGCAGGTCCTTATTGGCCGGGTCGGTGACGGGGCCGAAGAAGACCTTCTGGTACATCCCCAGCATATAGACGGCCGAGAGTATCACGCCGCCAAGCGATACCAGCGCCAGGCAGGGCCAGACCTTGAAGGTGCCGAAGAGTATGAGGAACTCGCCGATAAAGCCGTTGAGCCCCGGCAGGCCGATGGAAGAGAGCGTTATTATCATGAAAACGGCGGCGAAAGCCGGCATGACCCTGGCTATGCCGCCGTAATCGGCCATGAGGCGCGTGTGGCGGCGCTCGTAGAGCATGCCCACGCAGAGGAACAGCGCGCCGGTGCTCAGGCCGTGATTGACCATCTGCAGCACCGCGCCGCTCACCGCCGCCGGCTCCAGGGTCAGGACGCCGACCATGACTATGCCAAGGTGGGCCACCGACGAATAGGCGACCAGTTTCTTGATATCGTCCTGCGCCCAGGCGGTCAGCGAGCCGTAAATAACCCCGAAGGCGCCGAGCGCGGCTATCGGCCAGCCGGCCGTCATCGCGGCCTCGGGGAAGAAAGGCAGCGCTATCCTGATGAAGCCGTAGACGCCCATCTTGAGCAGGACGCCGGCCAGTATTATCGACCCGGCCGTGGGGGCCTCGACGTGCGCGTCGGGCAGCCAGGTGTGGAAGGGCCAGAGCGGCACCTTCACGGCGAAGGCCAGCGCGAAGGCGAGGAAGAGGAGCATCCCGGTTCCCCCCGCCGCCGAGTTCCCATATGCGGTCAGCGCGAAAGTATAGACGCCGGTCCTGGCCTGATGGTCGAAGTAAAGCCAGAGTATGGCGGCCAGCATCAGCAGGCTGCCGGCCATCGTGTAGACGAAGAACTTGACCGAGGCGTATATCCGGCGCTTCCCGCCCCAGATGCCGATGATGAAGTACATCGGGATGAGCATCGCCTCCCAGAAGACGTAGAAGAGCAGTAGGTCCATCGCGGCGAAGACGCCCAGCATGCCCGTCTGAAGCGCCAGCAGGGAGGCGTAATAGAAGCGGCGGTGTTCCTTTACGGCCGCGAACGACGAGAGCACCGCTATCGGGGCCAGGAAGGCGGTCAG
>JAVVFK010000131.1:0-6722 GCA_032251015.1 Elusimicrobiales bacterium | reverse complement strand
AAATAAGGGTCCAGTTCCACGATGTGCAGCGAGAACGGGACGAACTCGGGATAATCGCCCTTCTCCCAGCCCGGTCCGTGACGGCAGACGCTGCCGTCGGCGTGATGATGGGCATGATGTTCCTCTATTTTCTCGTCGTGGACGGACTCGCGGGTACCGTAGTACTGCATCAGGCGTATGAACCAGACGTCGGCGAAGAGGCGGCGCGAGCCCAGGCTGACGGCCGCCGCGTCCTCGGCGGCGCTGCGGCGGACCTCGCGTATCTCCGAGACCGGGGGCAGGGGGGGGCGCTGCCGCACGGCGCCCAGGTTCAAGGCCAGGGCCGGCAGAAAAAAAAGAAGGCCGGCGGCGATATCGCGCAAGCGGGGCGGCAAATCAGAACTCCTTGCGGCGCAGCAGCGCCCAGGCGAAGCCGTAGGCGCCCGTCCACCAGGCGGCCGCGTAAGCCAGCGCCAGGAAGGGCGGGGCGGCCGCGCCGCGCACGTCCAGCGCGTCCCTGAAGTTAAAAAGCTGGAAATTCGGTATCAGCCGGGCCAGGAACTCAAGCGGCGAGCCCTCGCCGCCGGCCTGCGCGGCCATGAACACCGTCTCCGGGGCGAAATGCCCCAGCATCCAGAGGATGAAACCTATGACCATCGCAGACAGGGACGACGTGGCGAACATGGAGACGGCGAAGACCAGGGAGGAGATCAGGGTGAGCTTCAGCCAGGAATAGCCCAGCGCCGCGAAGTACGGCCCGTCCGGGGCGTAACCGCGGAGCAGGAGCAGGGACGAGTGCATGAGGGCTGCGGCGGCCAGGAACACGGCGGCCGCGCCGAACACGGCCAGCATCTTGCCCAATAGGTAGGAATGGCGGGGCACGGGACGCGAAAAGACGAGGTAGATGGTCTTGGTCTCCACCTCGGAGGAAACGGCCGTGGCCGAGGCGTAAACGCAGAAGGCCAGGCCCATGAGCTCCATGAGGGCCAGGCCGAAATCCACCAGGACGCGGCGTTCCTGGTAGACGGCCATGACCCCTACGAGCAGAGAGGAATATATGAGAAGCAGCGCGAACAGCAGGAAGAGACCGAAGAATCTGTCGCGCAGATGCAGGCGCAGGGAATGGGAAGCGACGCGCAGCGCGGGGGAGAAGAAAGCTTTCATCGCACCGCCTCCATGAAGAGTTTCTCCAGGCCGCCCCCGGCCTCCTTCCAGGCGGAACTTTCGACGCAGGAGACCACGCCGCCGCGGGAGAGCATGACGACCCTGTCGGCCACCTTCTCCAGCTCCGAGATGCTGTGGGAGGAGAGCACTATGGTTCGCCCTTCCCCGCGAAGACCGGCGATCAGCACCCTCATGTCGTGAATGGCTATCGGGTCCAGGCCGCTGGCGGGTTCGTCGAGGATCACCAGGTCCGGACCGTGCACGAGCGCCTGGGCCAGGCCCAGGCGCTGCATCATTCCCTTGGAAAACTCCGAGATGCGCTTATCCGAGTGGGGAGCCAGGCCGACCTTCTCCATGACGGAGGCCACGGCCGGGGCGGCCGCGGCGCGGCCCATGCCGCTCAGCGAGGCGTAATAGGCCAGGGCTTCGGCGGGACGGTAGCGGGGATAAAAGTAAGGAAGCTCCGGAAGGAAACCGGTGCGGCGGCGGCTCTCCGGCTCGCGCGGATCGGCACCCAGTACGCGCACCGAACCGGAGGTAGGGGAAAGCAGGCCGGCCATAAGTTTCATCAGTGTGGTCTTGCCTGCGCCGTTGAGGCCCAGGAGGCCGAGTATCTCTCCCCGGCGTATGGCGAACGAAACGTCCCTGACGGCTTCCAGGGGCCGGGGCCGGCCGAGTCTTGGCAGCAGGTAGGTCTTGCCCACCTTGTCGAAAACGGCGGCCATGTCCCCGCTCATCTGACCATCTTCTCCTGTTCCTTCTTCCGCCGGCGCATCTCGCCGCGCGCCGATTCGGCGGTTATATTGCCCAGGCGGAGGAAATACGCGTGGAAGTTGCGCAGGTCGAAATGTTTCTGCTCGGTGGTTCTGAAATAGTCCCGCATCTCCAGGACGTAGTCCAGGCCCAGCAGGTGGGTCATGCCCTCGGTCGGCGAGATGGAAATGCGCAGCACCTCCTGCTCGGCCTGTCCTCGCGAGAACCCGAGTTTCTCCTCGAAAAAGCGCACGGCCTCCGCGTAATCCATGCGGCGGGTATGCAGGCCGGCGTCGACTACGGCGCGGGCGGCACGCAGAGTTTTAAGGTAGATACGCATGAAGCGGGACCAGTAGGACGAATAAAAGCCCATTTCCTCGGCAAGCAGTTCGGAATAGCAGGCCCAGCCGTTGGTCAGCACGGGCTGATGGGAGACCCGGCGTATCCGGGAGGCGTTGTTAGCGGCCTCGTAGCTGCGCAGGTGGAGGCCGGGCATAACCGCGTAGGCGGTGAGCAGCTCGATCTGGACATAGCTGAAACCGGCCTTCATGACGGCGTCCAGCCTTTCGGCCGGCATGGAGGGATCGGGCAGCGAGATATAGAGCTCGGAGACGCGGTTATCGTCCAGGGGGAAAGGCTCGGCGAAATAGACGTAAGGGACTACGGGAGCCAGGAAACCGGGCATATCCTTCATGACCAGGCGCTGCTGGGGGTAAGGAACCACCTTGTACTCGTCGAAATGCTGGTGGGCGCGCTCGGACTCTTCGCGGAATATCCTGATTATGTCCTTCGCTTCGGGATGCTCCCGGGGCAGTTTCTCCAGGACGCCCTGCCAGCCGCGCTGCTTATAAAGCACGGGGTCGATATTGAACGCTTCCTTTTTAAGGTCCGAAACGGCACGTTTGAAGGAGCCTTTGAAGGTCCGGTACGCCTTGCCTGGCGTCATATTCAGGGCGTGCCAGCGCTCCAGGTAGAACCCGTAGGAGTACTCGCCGGCCGAGGGGTCGCCGTCGGCTGAAGGCAGGACGTCCTTCTTAAGGAAATCACGGTAGCGGGTCAGCGCGGCCTTAAGTTTCTCCAGCGCATCGTCGACCTGGGACTTGAGCAGCGGATCGTACAGGATATAGCCTCGGAACAGCGGCACGAAGTCCGGTATCGTCTTTATAGCGTGGTCGCACTGGCGTATGGAGTTCTCAACCCATATCTTCGGGGGCCGGGACAGGTTGCGCTCGGCCTGCAACAGCACGTCCGGGATCTGCTTCATGCGCGACAGCGCGGCCGCGGCGCGCAGGTTGTAGTCCCTGTAGTCGCGGCTTACCACGTCGAAGACCGAGCGCAGCGGTTCCAGGTAGTAATGCGGGCGCAGGGCCAGGAAGTTGGTCTTCTCGAGGTCGTATATGTCGGTCTCGAGCATCCGGTCCAGCAGGCCGTAGTCGATGGCGTCGGAGGGGTGGAGCGGCTCCTTGTCTATCTCGTGGAGCTTAGTGCGTATCTTGCGCAGCGCCTCCAGCTGCGTATTCACACGCTCGAGGTTGCGCTTGGTGAGCAGGTGGTCGGCTTCGTGAATGCCCAGTTGCGTGGCCCGCTCAGGGTCGTACATCTGTATGGTTGCCAGATACTGGCCGAAGACCTCGCTAAGCTTGGTCTTTTCGAGGGCGCCTTCGACCTCGTGGGTCGTAAGTTCGCCCTCGTAGGCAGGCAGGGCCTGCGGCAGGAAGGAAAAGCACAATAAAAGGAACGCCGCTTTTTTCATCAGCAAATGCCCCCTGGATGGGACGACGGGTTCAGCGCCTGGCCGAAGCCCTGGCGCGGACGGCGGGCGCCAGCACTGCGCCGATGACCTCGTCCATGTGCGCGACCGGGACCAGCCGCATGCCGTCCTTTATCTCCGCCGGGACCTCCTCGAGGTCCTTGAGGTTGGCCTTGGGGAAGATCACGGTCTTCACGCGCTCGCGGAAAGAGGCGATGACTTTTTCCTTAAGGCCGCCTATAGGCAGCACCCGGCCCGAAAGGGTTATCTCTCCCGTCATGGAAACGTCGGGCTTCACCGGCCGGCCCGAGACCAGGCTGGCCAGGGCGGTGGCGATGGTTATGCCCGCCGAAGGCCCGTCCTTGGAAACGGCCCCCTCGGGCACGTGGACATGGAAATTACTCGCGGAGATCTTTGCGTCCGGCGCGAAATCGCGTGATTTAACGTAGGAGAAGGCGGCCTGGGCCGACTCCTTCATCACGTCGCCGAGTTTGCCGGTCAGCATCAGCTCTCCTTTGCCGGGCACGCTGACCGCCTCTACGGTGAGGACCTCTCCGCCGTTCTCGGTCCAGGCCAGCCCCGTGGCCACGCCGACGCCGTTGGGGGAGGCTTTCTCCTGGACGAACTTCGGGATGCCCAGAAAATCGTGCAGGTTGGCGGCGGTCACCTTGACGGAAGGCCGCTTGTCCTCGACTATCTTCCTCGCGGCGCGGCGGGCCAGGGTGGCCATCTCGCGCTCGAGGTTCCGGACGCCGGCCTCGCGGGTGTAGCCGCGTATGGCGGCGTCAATGGCGGCGTCGTCGGCCTTGAAGATCCGCGGCTTGAGGCCGTGTTCGGAAAGCTGCCGCGGGACCAGGTACTTTTTGGCGATCTCTATCTTCTCGTTGTGCGTGTAGCCGCTGAACTCGATTATCTCGAGGCGGTCGCGCAGGCTCACGGGTATGCCGTGAAGGGTGTTCGCGGTGGCGATGAACATGACCTGGGATATGTCGAAAGGCACGTCCAGGAAATGGTCGGTGAACTCCTTGTTCTGCTCGGGGTCGAGGACCTCCAGCAGGGCGGCGGCGGGGTCGCCGCGCCAGTCGGTGCCCATCTTGTCTATCTCGTCGAGAAGGAATACCGGGTTGCGGCTGCCGGCCTTCTTGAGGCTCTGTATGATGCGGCCGGGCATGGAGGCGACGTAAGTGCGGCGGTGGCCGCGTATCTCGCTCTCGTCGCGCACGCCGCCCAGCGACATGCGCACGAACTTGCGGCCCATCGCCGAGGCGATGGAGCGGGCGATGGATGTCTTGCCCACGCCGGGGGGGCCGACGAAGCAGAGTATGGGGCCGCGCAGGTGCTGAGTCAGCTTGGCCACGGCCAGGTATTCCAGCACGCGGTCCTTGGGCTTCTTGAGCCCGAAATGGTCGGCTTCGAGGACCTTGCGGGCGGCCTCGAGCTCGATGACGTCCTTGGTCTCCACGGCCCAGGGCAGCGCCGTCAGCCAGTCGAGGTAGGTGCGCGAGACGGTCGATTCGGGGGAGAACGGCGCCATCCGGGAGAGCCTCTGCAACTCCTTCTCGGCGGCGGCTTCGGCCTCTTTGGGCAGCTTCGCCTGCTTCACTTTCTTCTTGAGCTCGTCCACTTCCTTGGCCAGGTCGTCCTTCTGGTGCAGTTCCTTCTGGATGGCCTTCATCTGCTCGTTGAGATAGTATTCCTTCTGCGACTTCTCTATCTGCGACTTGACCCGGGAATGGATCTTCTGCTCTATGTCCAGGATCTCTATCTCCTTGGCGAGCATCTTCAGGAGCTTCTCCAGGCGCTCCTGGGCGCTCTCGGTCTCCAGCAGGTCCTGCCGTTCCGGCGGGTTGAAGGGGACATTGGAGGCGATGGTGTCGGCCAGGCGGGAGGGGTCCTCCACCTGGGCCAGCAGCGAGACGGAATCGCCCGGGATGCGGGTGCCGAGTTTAACGTACTGTTCGAAGATCTCCAGCGTATGGCGCATAAGCGCCGTCGCCTCGGGACCCTTCTCCGGCTTCTCGTCCGGGTACTCCACTTCAGCCATAAAAGCGCCGTTCTCGCCCTCGGCCGAGATCGACTTCACTCGGGCCCGGCGCAGGCCCTGCAGGAAGACGCGCATCGTGCCGTCGGGCAGTTTGAGCGACTGCGCCACTTCGCTGAGGACGCCGTACTGGTAGAGATCGCCCGGGGCGGGTTCGTTGACCTGCGGTTTCTTCTGCGTGAGCGCCAGCACCCTGCGGCCGGCCTTGAGCCCCTGCTCTATCGCGGCCACCGACCGCGGCCTGTCGACCGACAACGGCAGGGCCATGTGGGGGAACATGACCACGTCGCGTATCGCGATAGCGGGCAGGGTCGCGGGCAGTTTTTCTTCTTCGCGGCGCTCTTTCTGAAGTTCAGCCATAGGTCTTTAGTCGCTCCGGCGTAGTTATTTTTTCTTGAAGTCCAGGACCCCGTCGATGATGCCGTAATCCTTGGCCTCGGAAGCCGACAGGTAGAAGTTGCGCTCCATGTCGTCGTGGACCTTCTGCTCGGTCTGGCCGGTGTGCGTGGCCAATATCTTCGTAAGGCGCTTCTTGTTTTCCTGCATCTCGCGGCTCTCTATCTCTATGTCCGTCGCCTGGCCGGAAATGCCTCCGCCCCAGATCAGGGGCTGGTGTATCATGATGCGGGCGTTGGGCAGCGCGTAGCGCTTGCCCTTGGTGCCGGCCGCCAGCAGCACGGCGCCGAAGCTCATCGCCATGCCCATGCAGATAGTGGAGATCGGGGCCTTGATGAACTGCATCGTGTCGTAGACCGCAAGTCCCGCCGTGACCATGCCGCCGGGGGAATTGATGTAGAGGTTGATGTCCTTGTCCGGGTCCTCGGCGTCCAGGTAGAGCAGCTGGGCTATGACCGTATTGGCGGAAGCCGTGGAGACGGCGCCTTCGGGGTCGCCGAAGAATATAATGCGGTCCCTCAGCAGGCGGGAGTAGATGTCGTAGCCGACCATCGCCCCCTGGTTCCATTTCTCTATAATTGTCGGGATTATCATTTTTTTCCTCCGCGCGGACCGGCCGCGCTTACTTGGTCTCTTCTT